>JASHVN010000299.1 GCA_030044555.1 Xanthobacteraceae bacterium
TGCTCCTTCTTGTCGCGAATGGCCTGGCGCGCTTGCTCGGGCGTCTCGACCGTAATGTTGCCGCGCACGGCGCGGGAATCCGGCGCATCGGTTTCGGTGCGCACGCCGCCGATCGCCTGCCCGGATGTCCAGATGCGCGGCCCTCTGATGTTGCCGCTTTCAGTGCCGCGCTTCTGCGCCAGCGTCCACGGGCCGTCTTGAAAGATCTCGATGGTGACGGCGCTGGTGATGCCGAGATGCAGATAAAGCTCGCCGTGGAAATCCTCCAAATGCGCGTGACCGTCGATGAAGCCGGGCAGCACGGTCTTGCCCGCCACGTCGATCACCTCGGCGTCGGGCGGCACGGCGACCTCGCCGGCGCGGCCGATTGCGGCGAACCGGCCGTCGCGGATGACGATGACCGCATTATCGAGCGGCGGCTTCCCGGTGCCGTCGATCAGCCTGCCGTCCCGCACCACCAGCACTTTCTCGGTCATGCTCCGCCAAACCTCCTGCCATCGGCCAGGATGCCCATCCTGACGGGCGCTTGTTGATGCTCTCTTGCCTATGAGCAAACGGCCCGAATGGACCGGACCGCGACATTAGCGCCTGGGCGGAGGCGCGCAAGCCGCAGCGGTCGTCGCGGCGCGCGCTCGCAGCAATACAGGGCTCTGCCTCTCCTCTTGCGGACAAGGTATGGATGCGTGGCGCGATCAAAGCCGCTCGGACTAGCGTACCCTCAGTAATGCTCCGCATGGGTGAGCGGCACGTAGCGGTAGCCGCCGCTGCCGGCCTTGGCGGCATGGCCGACTCCGGGGAACGGCAAGTGCGCGCCGGCGAACAGAATCCGGTCGGTCGCGGCCATCTCCATCACTTTCTTGCGGTTCGCGATTGCCATGGCTGGGTCGCTGTCGAACGCGATCTGGCGATCCGGCTCGGCGAATTGCAGCGCCGCGCAGTGCACGATGTCGCCCCAGATCAGGAAATCGACGCCTTCAGAGGAGACGCGCACCATGCTGTGGCCGACGGTGTGGCCGGGCGCCGCAGCCGCGGTCATGCCGGGCGCAAGTTGATCGCC
The DNA here is from genome assembly GCA_030044555.1 of Xanthobacteraceae bacterium. GTDB lineage: Bacteria > Pseudomonadota > Alphaproteobacteria > Rhizobiales > Xanthobacteraceae > BOG-931. The sequence goes on from JASHVN010000299.1 coordinate 1,058, forward strand.
GTTCTTGAACAGCTGCAGCTTGCCAGCGTCGGCGTAAGGCTTGATCGCTGCGTTGGCCAGATCAAAAAATACTTTGAAATCGTCCGGCGCCTGGCTGCGATTCTGCGCCAATGCCCAGAAGGCGTGCTCGTCTGAATTGATATGCACGACCGCGTTCGGGAACATCATCTGGCCGTCCGGCCCGAGCAGGCCGGGAATGTGGTCCGGATGCATGTGAGTGACGACGACAACGTCGACAGCCGCCGGGTCAACGCCCGCGACGGCGAGATTGCCGTGCATTTTTCCCAAACTTGGGAACGAGGTGCCGGCGCCGGCGCCGGCATCGACGAGAACGAGTTTGTTGCCGGTGTTGATCAGCCATTCGTTGACTGAGGTCGGGATCGGCCCGCTGGGCAGAAAGGCGGCGTCCAGAAGCTTGTCAATACCGGCGGCGTCGCCGGCGAACGCTGGACGGTGGATAGCGAGATTGCCGTCGCTGAGCACCGTAACCTCGAATCCGCCGACCTTGAGCCGATAGACGCCAGGCGCCTGCTCACCCGCCGGGGGCATTGCCATGGGATTTCTCCTGCGCTGTGGGGCCACCGCCTTATGTGCCGCGGGATTCAGGCCTCAGCAAGCCGCAGACCGACCAGCCGGTCGAGCGCCGCGTGATCGGCAAGCAAGGCCGCCGAAGCGCCGGAATGGACGATGCGGCCGCGTTCGATCACCAGCGCACTCTGCGTCAATGACAGTGCAATGTCGGCGTGCTGCTCGACCAGGATGAAGGCATTGGCGCCTTCGCCGGTCATGCGGCGGATGGCGGCGGCAAGTTCCTCGACCACGATCGGGGCGAGACCTTCGAGCGGCTCGTCGAGCAGGAGCAGCGCCGGGTTGGTCATCAGCGCGCGCGCGATCGCCAGCATTTGCTGCTCGCCGCCGGAGAGCTGATTGCCGAAATTGCGCCGCCGCTCGGCGAGCCGGGGAAACAGATCGTAGACGGACTTCAGGTCCCAGCGTCCGGGGCGCGCGGCGACGGTGAGATTTTCCTCCACCGTGAGCGCGGAAAAAATCTCGCGCTCCTGCGCCACCCAGCCGATGCCGGCGCGGGCGCGGCGATGCGGCGCGTCCGTCGTGATATCCCTGCCGCGCCAAACGATACGGCCGCGGCCGATCTGGGTCATGCCCATAATGGTGAGAATGAGCGTCGACTTGCCGACGCCGTTTCGCCCCAACAGAGCAAGGCTGCCGTTCTCCGGCAGATCGAAGGTGATGGCGTCGAGCACGATGCCGGCGCCGTAGCCGGCGCGCACGTCGCGAAAGGACAGAAGCATCTCAGCCATGCCGCGGCGCTCCGTGCTCCTTGCCGAGATAGACCGCGCGCACGCGCTCGTCGGCGGCGATCTCGGCCGGCGTGCCTTCGACCAGCACGCGGCCACCGACCAGCACCAGGATGCGCGAGGCGAAGCGGAACACGAGCTCCATGTCGTGCTCGATGAACAGCACCGTGATGTCGCGCGAGAGGCCGGCAATCGCTGCGAACAAGTCCCTGCTCTCCTCGCGCGGCACGCCGGCGGCCGGCTCGTCGAGCAGCAAGACCTTGGGCCGCGTCGCCAGCGCCAATGCGATTTCAAGCAGACGCTGCTGGCCATAGGCCAGTTCGCGCGTCGGCCGATAGCAGACCGCCGCCAGGTTCAGCGTCGCGAGAATCCCATGCGCCTCGTCGATGTCTTCGGTGTAGGCGGTGAGCGGCCGCCACCAGGTACGGGCAATGCGCCGCCGCTCGCAGACCGCGAGCGTCACCGCTTCGAGCGCGGAGAGCTGCGGGAACAGCGAGTTGATCTGATAGGTACGCACCAGCCCGCGCTGCACGCGCGCTTCCGGCGGCAGCGCGGTGATGTCGTCGCTGCCGAGAAAGATGCGGCCGGCGTCGGGCCGCAGCATTCCCGTGAGCAGATTGATGAGCGTGGTCTTGCCGGCACCGTTAGGGCCGATCAGCGCATAGCGCACGCCCGCCGGCAGATTGATCGCCACGTCGGCGGCGACCACGAGCGAGCCGAAGCTTTTGTTGATGCCGCGCGCCGAGAGCGCGCTGCCGTCGGCGTTGCCGGCGCCGGCGGTGATGGTCTCACTCACGGCGTTTTGGCCCATTTCGACTTGGCCCATTGCGCTTTGGCGCTCTCCGCCAATAGCTCCAATCCGCCGAGGATGCCGTTCGGCAGGAACATCACCACCGCGATCAAAAGGAGGCCGATCCAGAAATACCAATATTGCGGGTTCAATCCGGCGAACTGATCGCGCGCGACCATATAGACGACGGCGCCGATGATCCCGCCGTAAAGCTTGCCGGTGCCGCCAAGGATGAGCATGACCAGCACGTCGGCCGAACGCTGAAAGCCCAAGGCCTCGAGCGACACCGTTTCGGTCGATTGCGTCAGCATGGCGCCGGCAATGCCGGCGATGATGGCCGCGATCGTGTAGATGGTACGGATATGCGAATGCGTCGGCGCGCCGATTGCCGGCATGCGCGCGCCGTTCTCGCGGATGCCGCGCAGCGCCAGCCCGAACGGCGAATGAATGATGCGCCGCGCCACCAGGAAGATGAGAAACAAGCCGGCCAGCGCGTAGGCGTAGGCGGTGTAGCCGTAGAGATCGAATTCGAATTTGCCGAGAAGCGGCCAGGTATGAATGCCCTGCAGGCCGTTGAAGCCGCCGGTCAGCCACCCCGCGCTGTTCGCCGCCTCCTGCAGCAGGAGACCGAACCCGAGCGTAATCATGATCAGCGCGAGATGGCGAAAGCGGGCGATGACGAAGCTTGTGACATAGCCCACAAGGCCGGCGGCAATCCCGGCGACCACAAGTCCGGTCAGCGGCTCGCCCCAGCCCCACACCGAGATCAAGCCGGCCGTATAGGCACCGACGCCGAAATAGGCGGCGTGGCCGAGCGAGACGATCCCCGAGAAGCCGAGAATGAGATCGAGCGACAGCGCAAACAGCGCCGAGATCGCCACCTGGCTCGCCAACACCAGATAATCGGGCGCGAGCACGAACGGCAGCAGCGTGGCAAGCCAGAATACGATCTCGCTCCAGCGCCAACGAATTTGCCCGCGCAGGAAATCCCGCGCGCCGGCGGGCGCGGTCTCGCGGGCCGCAGCGGCGATGCTGTCGCTGGTCACGCCTATCGCCTCCCGAACAGCCCGCTCGGGCGCCACATGATCATGACCAGCATCACCAGATAAATGAGCACGGAGCTAAGCGCTGGGATGTAGTATTCGCCGGCCATGTCGGCGACGCCGAGCAGCATGGCGGCCGCGAACGATCCGGCGATCGAGCCCAAGCCGCCGACCGATACGACGATGAGGACGTAGATCAAATAAGTCAACGCGAACGACGGATCGAGACCAAGCATGGCAATGGCGAGCGCGCCGCCTAATCCGGCGAGACCGCCGCCGAGCGCGAAGGTAAAGCCGAACAGGGTATCGACGTCGATGCCGAGCCCGCGCGCCATGCGCTGGTTATTCACCGCCGCGCGCACCTGCGCGCCGAAACGGGTCCATTCGAGCGTCACCACAAGCACGATGGTAATGAGCGCCGCGGCGGCGATGAGAAACAGCCGATAGACCGCCAGATCAAGACCCCTGAAATGGATCGAGCCTTGCAGATAAGGCGGTAATTGCATCGGCTGCTGATCGGTGCCGTAAATATAGGCCGCCGCCGCAATCGAGACGAAAACAATGCCGATCGTCAGCAGGCACTGATTGAGTTCGTTGGAATTGTAGAAACGCCGAAAGAACAGCCGCTCGAGCACGATGCTGGCGACGGCGCCGGCGATGAACGCAACCGGCAAGGTGGCGAAGAACGGCCAGCCCAGCGCGTTCATCAGCGTGACGGTGACATAGCCGCCCAGCATGGCGAAGCTGCAATGCGCCAGATTGACGAAATTCATCATGCCGAGCGTCACCGACAGCCCGACCGACATGAGGAACAGGAGCATCCCGTAGGCAATGCCGTCAAAGAGTACGCCAAAGACTGGAGGCATGACGCTGTTGGCCTACGGGATCGATTGTCGCGCTAGCGCTCCGCGCTACTTCTTCGCCCCGTGCGCCGGATCTTTGACGTGGGGCACGGCGTCGATTTCGACGTTGAGCAGTTGGTTGCCGACTTTCTCCACGCGGCGGATATAGACCGTCTGCACGATATCGCGCGTCTGCGGATCGATCATGACCGGACCGCGCGGGCTCTCCCAGCTCAAGCCCTTCGCCGCGTTGATCAACGAGTCGCCGTCGACCTTGCCGCCGTCTTTCTTCAGCGCCGCATAGATCAGATGCGCGCCATCGTAACCGCCGATGGAGAAGAAGTCGGGATTGCGATGGTATTGGTCGTTATAGGCTTGCACGAAGGCCTTGTTCATCGGCGACTGGTGATTGAAGTCATAGTCGGACACGGTGATCATGCCGATCGCGATGTCGCCCATACTTTTGAGCGCCGTCTCTGAAGCGAGTGCGTCCTGTCCCAGGATCTTCGTCTTTTTGGGATCGATACCGCGCTCCGCCAAGGCCTTGCCGACGGCCGCCGGCTGCGCGCCGCCGGGGATCCAGATGTAGATCGCGTCCGGATTTTTATCCTTGGCGGCCTGAATGAAAGATGAGAAGTCGGGGCTCGCCACCGGGAAGCGCACCGATCCGACGATCGTGCCGCCACCATCCTTAAAGCCTTTCTGGAACCAGATTTCGGCATCGATGCCGGGTCCATAATTCGACACCATCGTGTAGATCGTTTTGATCCCGTTCTTCGCCGCCCACTGGCCGAGCGTGTAGTTCAGTTGCGGCGTGGTCGACGAGGTGCGGGCGATGTAGGGCGATTTCTCCGTGATCACCGATGTCGCCGCGTTCATCACCACCATGAACTTCTTCGCCTGCGCGGAAACGTCCGCCGATGCCAGCGCGTTCGGCGTCAGCGAGAAGCCACCGAGGATATCGGCGTGATCGCGCACGATCACTTCTTGCGACAGGCGCTTGGCGAGATCGGGCGCAATGCCGCCGGTGTCCTTGCGGATGATCTCGATCTTCTTGCCGGCGACGGTGGCGCCATGCTGTTTGATGTAAAGCTCAACGCCGTGATCGATCTGCGCGCCGGTGTCGGCGAACTGACCCGAATATTCGCTGACCATGCCGATCTTGACGCTGTCTTGCGCCTTGGCGGCGCCGCCGCCAAGCACCGCCAGGGCGACCCCGGCAATTCCGCACAGCAACTTTTGCATCGCTCCCTCCCAGTTCTCGTAGGCCCTTTGGGCGTTTCGAGCCCTATCCTCGTTCAGCTTGCCCGGAAGTGCAACGTGCCGCGGTAGCGCAGCAATCGCAGGTGGGACACCGCCCGCTTGCCGGCCGGACCTTGTCTCCCGCCCCGATCGCCTGTTGAATGGGCCGCACTCGCCGGCGGGAAAACACCGTGGGAGCGGGCAAAGAGCGCAAAGCTATCCACCGTCATGACCGAAGCGCGTAAACTTCTCCCATGAACCCGGAACAGAAATCCGCCGGCACGATCGACGAGGACGAGGTCGCGCGTTTTTCCCGCGTCGCCGGCCAATGGTGGGACGCGCGCGGGCCGATGGCGGCTCTGCACCGGCTCAATCCGGTCCGCCTCGGCTATATCCGCGACCGCGCGGCTCTCCGTTTCGACCGCGATCCGACGCGGCTCGACAGTCTGACCGGCCTGCGCATCCTCGATATCGGTTGCGGCGGCGGCGTTCTATCGGAGCCGTTGGCGCGGCTTGGCGCGTCGCTCACCGGCATCGATCCGGCGGAAAATAACATTGCGGTTGCCCAGCATCATGCGCGGCAGTCCGGACTGACCATCGACTACCGCGCCGCCACCGCGGAGGCGCTGGCCGAAGCAGGCGAGACCTTCGACGTCGTACTGGCCATGGAGGTCGTCGAGCACGTCGCCGACTTCGATTTGTTCATCGAGGTTGCCGCCGCGTTGGTGAAACCCGGCGGCCTGATGTTCGTCGCCACGCTGAACCGCACCGTGAAGAGCTTCGCACTGGCGATCGTCGGCGCCGAATATATTCTGCGCTGGCTGCCGCGCGGCACGCATCAATGGGACAAGTTCATCAGCCCCGATGAACTGGAAATCGCGATCGAGCAGTCAGGCCTACGCGTGACCAACGAGACGGGCGTCATCTACAATCTGCTCGCCGACCGTTGGCAGCTTTCGACCGATATGGACGTCAATTATATGGTCGCCGCGGAGAAAGCCGCGTGATCACTCGCGGCCGGCAATATTGACTTTTGAGTACTGAGAGCTCTTAGAGCTTGATCCAATTCGAACCGGATCAAGGTCTGATTTTTCCTCTGAGCATGATCTTATCCGAAAACCGATTACCACCCCGGATCAAGTCCGGGGCAGGCATTTTCGGGATCATGCTCTGGCGCGTCAATTATGATCGTCCGGCAGGATCGGCAGCGGATGGAATTCGATGCCTTCCTCGTCCAGCGCCTTGGCGTCTTCGGCAGACGCTTCGCCGTAAATCGAGCGATGCTCGATTTCCCCATAATGCATCTTGCGCGCTTCCTCGGGAAACCGTGCGCCAACGTAGCTCGCATTCTTGGTGACGTGATCGCGCAATTCCTTCAATTTCTGCCGCAGTTCGCGCTCCTGCGGCGACGTCATCGCGACAGTGGCTTTTCCGGGCGGGACCGGCGGCATCGCCGGCATCGGCGGCGCAGCAACCGGCGGCGCCGGCCCGGGCTCAGCCGCTTCGAAGGATTTGGCGAGTTCGCCAGCATCGGCACGCGCCAGCCTCGGCGCCATGATCGCCTTTTCCACTTCCGTGGAGCCGCAGACCGGGCAAGCCACCAGCCCGCGCTTTTTTTGTTTGTCAAAGGCGGTCGAATTCGAAAACCAGCTTTCGAACGTATGGCCCTTGGCGCAATTGAGATTGTACAGAATCATTCACGGGCCCCGCACGGCATGCAGATAGGTCGGCTCGGCCATCGGCTCGACCAGTTCGAAACGCCGGCCATGGCGCAGCGACGGGATCTTTGCCCGCGCTGCCGCGACCTCGGCGGGGTCGATCTCGGCAAGCACGATTCCTGGCTCCGTTCCGCCCTCCGCGACAATGCGTCCCCAGGGATCGACAATGAGCGAGTGACCGAATGTCTCGCGTCCGCTCTCATGTTTTCCGCCCTGCGCCGCAGCAAAGACGAAACATCCGTTTTCGATGGCGCGGGCGCGCAACAGCACGTGCCAATGGGCTGCGCCGGTCTGCTGGGTGAAAGCGGAAGGAATGGAGAAGAACGAAACGCCGGCTTCGGCCAGCGCGCGATAGAGCGCCGGGAAACGGAGATCGTAACAGACGGTGAGACCGAGCCGCCCCCACGGCAGATCGGCGACCACGGCAAGCTCGCCGGCCCGATAGGTGTTGGATTCGCGATAGCTCTCGCCGCCGGCCAGATCGACGTCGAACATGTGAATCTTGTCGTAGCGGGCGACGACGTCCCCCTTGCGATCGATGAGAAACGAGCGATTCACCGCCTTTTCTGACGACGATTTGATGGCGAGCGAGCCGACATGCACATAGAGCGAAAGCTTGCGCGCGACCTCGCGCAGCGTCGCCAGCGTCGGATCGTGCTCGTCGGTGACGATATTAGCGAGCAGGCTATCACGCCGGCTTTCCAGGATATTGGTCATTTCCGGCGTCTGTACGTAATCGGCGCCGGCGCGCTTGGCCTGATCGATCGCCGCCAGGACGGCATTGAGATTGGTTTGCGGATCGCAGCCCGCGCGCATCTGAATGAGAGCGACCTTGAAGGTCGAATCCTTCGCCGTGCTCATGCCGGCTCTTCCTTCGCCTGGTCCTTCACCTTGGCGAGCAAGGCATCGAGCTCGCCAGCCTCTTCGAGTGCGTAGAGATCGTCGCAGCCGCCCACGTGGGTCTCACCGATAAAAATCTGCGGGAAGGTGCTGCGTCCGTTGGCGCGCGCGATCATCTGCTTGCGGATGTCCCGGTCGCCGCTGGCGTCGATCTCATGAAAGACGACACCCTTATGGGACAGCAGCTCCTTCGCGTCCTGGCAATAGGGGCAATAGCGGATGGTATAGATGTCGATATCGGTCATCTTGATCAGCGATTTTCGTCAATTTGTTTATATGGATGTTCACACCGCATCGGCAACCCTGGCAAAAACCAGGACATCGACGTTGGCGGCGCCGGCGCGCAGCAGCGCCCGGGCGCAGCCCTCGACGGTGGCGCCGGAGGTGAGCACGTCATCGACCAGCACGAGCCGCCGGCGGGCGACCAAGGGCCTGCCCTCCTCCGGCACTTTGAACGCGCCCTGCACGTTGCTGGCGCGCTCGCTGCGCGACAGCCCGACCTGCTGAGCCGTCGCCTTGACGCGTTGGAGCGCGCGGGCGGCAACCGGCACGCCGCTCTCCGCCGAGATGGCGGCGGCGAGCATGGCAGACTGATTGAAGCGCCGGCCCCATTGCCGCCGCCAATGCAGCGGCACCGGCACCAACGCATCCGCTTCGGCCAGCAACTCGCGGCCCGCATAGCTGATCCAGCGTCCCATCATCGGCGCCAGATCGAGGCGGTCGCCATATTTGAGGGCATGAACGAGCGCTCGCGAAATCTCGTCGAAGCGCACCGCTGCGCGCGCCCGGCGATAGACCGGCGGGTCGGCGATCGCCTCCATCGACAAAATACCCGGGCCGGGATCATAGACGAACGGGATGCCGAGCCGTTCGCAATAGGGCCGCGTGATGAAAGAGAGTTTCGACCAGCACGGCGGGCAGAGCCCCCGGCCGGCGACTGGCGCACGGCAAACGGCGCAGAGTTGCGGCAAAGCCATATCGAGCGCCGCGCGCAGAAATGCCTGCGCCGCGTCAGCGGCCCGTCTGACGCGCGGAGAGACAGCGAAATTCGCGGACATCGCCATGCCGCCACCGTACCGCCCCGCGGCCTGATTGTCATCGGCCGGAGCGGCATCGCCCGGCCACCGCAGACGTGAGACAATCAAAGCATGGCTGACGCTCCAACGCCCGCCCCATTGATTTTCGATCGTGCCCTCGTTCGCCGGCGCCGCCGCCGCGCGCAGGCATTGGGGCCGGCGACCGTATTGCTCGATCTGGTCGCCGCCGAACTCGCGGAGCGGCTTACCGCGGTGCTGCGTCGCTTCGCTATCGCGGTCGACCTCGGCACGCCCGGCGCAGCGGTGCGCGCCGCGCTCGCCAGGCTCGACACGATCGACGCCGTCGTCGCGGCGGACGCGCTCGCCGAGCGCAGCGCAGCAGGCAAAATCGGAACGTTGGTTGCTGCCGACGAAGAGGCCTTGCCGTTCCGCGATGCCTCCCTCGATCTTGTAGTCTCGGCGCTGTCACTGCAGTTCGTCAACGATCTGCCGGGGGTGCTCGTGCAAATCCGCCGTGCGCTGAAGGCGGACGGCCTGTTTGTTGCAGCGCTCATCGGCGGCGAGACGCTGACCGAACTGCGCCAGGCATTTGCCGCTGCCGAAAGCGACATCGAGGGCGGCGCCTCGCCGCGCGTTGCGCCATTTGCCGATGTGCGCACGCTCGGCGACCTGCTGCGGCGGGCCGGCTTTGCCTTGCCGGTGGCGGACAGCGACCGCTATACGCTGCGCTACGGCTCGGCCTTCGAACTGATGCATGACCTCCGCCGCATGGGCGCCACCAATGCGCTGGTGGCGCGGCGCCGCACGCCGCTTCGGCGCCCGACGCTGATGCGCATGGCGGAGATCTATGCGCGGCGTTTCGCCGACCCCGACGGGCGCGTCCGCGCCACGTTCGAAATCATCTGGCTGTCGGGCTGGGTGCCGCATGAAAGCCAGCAGCAGCCGCTCAGGCCCGGCTCGGCGAAGGCGCGACTCGCCGACGCGCTCGGTACGCGGGAAATTTCGACAGGGGAGAAGGCCGGCGGCGACCAGTGATCCGATTCCAACATTCGCATCCGGGTTCGGAATCAAAGGAACACCAGCAAATATCGGGGCTAGTGTGGTGGATTTGAAGTTCCTAAGATCCGGCGGCAAACTCGAGTAGGAACTTCAAATCCAAAAAACCACACTAGAATCATTAAATTGCTAGTGTCCCTTTGATTCCGAAGTTCGCATCAAAGCAGCCGCCAGCACATGCGAACTTCGGAATCGGGACACTAGTGGAGTTTTGGATTTGACATTCGCTTTGCGAGCTCGCGGCTTGCGAGTAGCGAATGTCAAATCTGCTCCACTAGCGCATGATCCGGAAAAGTGTGGAGCGGTTTTCCGAAAAGATCACGCGCAAACAAAGAGCTAAAGCGCGATGATGATTCATCCTCAAATCATCGCGCTTTAGTCAGCCTTATTTCATTGCCGTCGCGACGTTTGCGTAGAGTCCCTTGACGCTCGATCCCAGGCTCATGACCGTGCTGGCGATGGCGACCGCGACGCCGGACGCGATCATCGCATATTCGATTGCGGTGGCGCCGTTCTGGTCCTGCAGGAAACGCCGGACGCAGGTACCAATCGATTGTCTTGCCGAGCCGATAAAACTGATCATGGCCTGTCGCCTCCTGGCTCTCAATCACAACAATGCGGTGAGGTGCGAGATCAACGGTTCGTCGGCAGGCGGCATCGGATAGTTGCGCAACGCGTTCGGCCGCACCCATTTGAGCACCTGCTTCTCCCGCGCCTCGACGAACCCTTCCCAGCGCCGGCAGATATAGAGCGGCATGAGCAGGTGGAAGTCGGGGTAGAGATGGCTCGCGAAGGTCAGCGGCGCGATGCACTCCTCCTTGACGACGATTCCCAGTTCCTCCTTCAACTCCCGGATCAGACTTTCCTCCGGCCGTTCGCCCGCTTCGACCTTGCCGCCGGGAAATTCCCATAGCCCCGCCATTGCCTTGCCTTGTGGTCGCTGTGCAAGCAGCACACGACCGTCGGCGTCGACAAGGGCGCAGGCGGCAACGAGGACGAGTTTGACGCTCACGACCGGACACCATCTAAAGAGCGTTAGGTAAAGCGGCACTCAACGCGTTTATCCAAAATAGTGGAATCGCAGCAACGGTTAACGGGACATTACTGCGCGCTGCGGACGAGTTCGACAATTGCAGCAGCGAACACGCGCGGCGCCTCCTGCGGTAGATTATGGCCGACCTTCGGCACCAGCTCGCGCCGATAGGGACCGGTGAAGAAGGCCGCGTGTTTCTCGGTTGTTTCCGGCGGCTGCACGCCGTCGGCCTCGCCGTGCAGCGCGATCGTCGGCACCGCAATCTTCGGCCGCGAGGCAAGCTGCCGCTCGATCGCCTGCAGCGCCGGATCGCCCGGCGCATAGCCGAAACGATGGCGATAGGACTGGATCGTGACCTCGACGAAATCGGGATTGTCGAACGAGGCGGCGCTCGCTTCGAATGTGGCATCATCGAACGCCCAGTTCGGCGACCATATTTTCCAGATGTAACGGGCGAGCGCGCGGCGGTTCTGCTGCAGGCCGGCGCGGCCGCGCTCGGTATGAAAGTAATATTGATACCAGAACCGGTGCTCCTGGGCCGGCGCGACCGGCTTCACCGCGGCCGCGATATCCTGAATGTTATAGGCGTTGACGGTGACGAGACCGTGCACGCGTTCCGGCCACAATGCGGCGACGATGCAGGCCGCGCGTCCGCCCCAATCGTAGCCGGCGAGAACGGCGCGTTCGACCGAGAGCGCATCCATTAATTCTCTTAGATCGTTGCCGAGCGCCGCCTGCTGGCCGGAGCGCGGCGTCTCGGCGGCGAGAAAGCGCGTGGCACCGAACCCGCGCAGATATGGCACGATCACGCGGCAGCCCGCAGACACAAGCGGCGGCACGACTTCATCGAAGCAGCGCGGGTCATAGGGCCAACCGTGCAGCAGAAACACCGGCATGCCGCCGGGCGCGCCGCTCTCCTCATAGGCGACGTCGAGACTTGCCGCATCAACGCGCTTGACGGCATTGGTCATATTACAGCTAAAACCCGATCTACCGCGTATACGAGCTGGAAACCGTAACGGCAAACTGTGTCACAAGATACGGGGACTAAGGGTTTCTCCGCGGGTCCGGTGCAAAGATTTCCTTGACCGGACTTGGCTAAAAATTCGGCATCGAGGCGACGCTGACAATTTGAACGAGCCGGAACGGCGGCCGCGCCTCGCGAATTGGCGAGAATGCTCCGACGCCTGGGGACATCGTGACCGCGTTCTTCAGCACCCAACTGGACTTCATCCTCTTCTTCTACGGGCTGTCGTTCATCCTGCTTGGAACAACCTGCATCGCCATCATGCGCATCGGCCGGCCGGAGGCATGGGTCGTGCTCGGGCTGTTCGGCTTCGTTCACGGCAGTAGCGAGTGGCTGGACCTGACCGCAATGGTTATCAGCGATTCGCCGGCCTTCGACGTGGTGCGCCTGGCAGTGATGACCACCTCGTTTGTTTTGTTGATGGAATTTGCCCGAAGAGAAGCGTTGCGGCTTGGACTAAAGGCGCCGGGACTGTGGGTCTATATTCCGCTCTTGGCGCTGGTCGCCGCCGGAGGCGTGACCTTCGGAATGACCGCAGCCGTGGCCTTTGCGCGCTACATCTTCGGATTCTTCGGGGCCATGGCCACGAGCCTGGTGTTCGCGCGCCTCGCCCAGACGTTTTCCGGCTTCACCAAGCGGCTGGCGCTGTGCGCTGCCGCCGGTTTTGCCGCCTATGCGGTTGCGGCCGGCCTCATTGTTCCCACGGGTAAGGTCTGGCCAACGACCGTCATCAATTACGACTGGTTCATGCAGCTTACGGGCGTCCCCATTCAGTTCGTGCGCGGGATGCTCGCGTGCTGGCTGGCGTTTTCCATCTGGTCGATCTGGGGCCAGAACCTCATCGCGGAGGTTTCCTCCGCGCGTTATACGCGATTCATCCACCGGCAATTCGTCTTTACCTTGATCGCCATGGCGGCGATCCTCGTGGCCGGCTGGACGCTGACCGAGCTTCTCGGACAAATTTACAAACACAACGTCCAGCAGAAGGCGAGCGGCGACATCGATCTGCTGGCAAGCCGTCTGCGCGCAGAAACCGCCGCACTCGACGGCATGGTCAAGGCGCTGGCCGGCTCGCCGGCCATACTGCCGCTGCTCGACGGCGGGAGCCAAAACCAGATTGGGACCGCCAAGTCGGTCCTTGACTTGAATGTCGACGCCTCGGGTGCCGCGCTCGGCTTTATCTTCGATCGGAATGGAAAAGTCGTTGTCGCGTCATCCGGCGGCCACACCGCAAGGCTGCCTGCAAGTGCGGCCGATCGCTCGGCTCCCGATTTCGTAAAATCCGTCACCGGCGAAGCCGGCTATCACTTTGCTTTCGACCCACGCAGCCGCAGCCTGGACTATTACGCGAGCTATCCGATCCGCAACCACGGCGCCGTGATTGGCGTCGCGGTGTTGAAGAAAAGCCTCGGCCTGTTCGCGGTAGACCTGAAGTACTTCGATCATCCCTATTTTCTGGTTGATCCCGACGGCGTCGTGATGCTGACCAACCGTCCGGACATGCTGCTGCGAACGCTATGGCCGCTATCGACCGAGCAGAGCAGACAAAATGCGCGGCAATTCGGAAAGCTGATCGATCGCCCGCTGGTCGAGAATGAAATCGCCGACGCGACCTGGATCAATTTCGGCGGCGCGCGCGATTTTGCGCGGCGCCGCCATGTCGGCCACGGCGGCTGGTCCCTGGTGATGCTCAAGCCGATTCAGCAAATCTACGCCAGCCGCGTGCTGGGCATCATCATTACCCTGCTGGTGACCGTGATGACGCTGATTTATTTGTTTGGCAAAGAACGGTGGTTCCACGACAGCATCCAGATGGAACGGCGGCTGCAGCTGCAAAACCTGGCGCAGGATTTGCGATTCCAGGCGACCACCGACCCGCTGACCGGCTTGTTCAACCGGCTGAAATTCGATCAGACCCTGTCGATCGAATTGTCGCGATCGGCCCGTTACGGGTCACCGATGTGTCTGGTGCTGTACGATGTCGACCACTTCAAGGATGTCAACGACACCTATGGCCATCAGGTCGGCGACAAGGTCCTCACGCAATTGTCCCATGTCGTCTCCGGCAGCATTCGCGACTGCGATGTGTTGGCCCGTTGGGGCGGCGAGGAATTCATCCTCATGCTTCCCGGATGCGACGCCGAAATGGCGCGCGCAACCGTGGAAAAATTGCGCACCGCTGTAACCCAGGTCACCTTCGACCTCGTTGGAAACGTAACGTGCAGTTTTGGCGTCGCCGAATGGGCGGAGGGAGACACGGCGGAGGCGCTGATCGCGAGGGCTGACGACGCGCTGTACCGAGCCAAGGTCAAAGGCCGCAACCGCGTCGAAACGATCGTTCGAGACGCAGAAGAACTGCCGTCGGTTGCGCAGGCGCAATAAGCTGCGGGCAAGAGTCCTCGGGACGGGAGTCCTTCGCAACGGCGTGCGAGGGTGGAATCGGGCGCCAGCGCCGAGAAATCTACTCCGCCTTGATGCCGGCCTCGCGAATGACCTTGCCCCACTTCTGCGTTTCGCTGGCGATGAGTTTGCCGAAATCGGCCGGCGACCCGGCGAGCAGCATGCCGCCCATGCCGGCAATGCGCGCCTTGATCGTCGTATCGGCGAGCCCGGCATTGGTTGCCGCATTGAGCGTCTCCACGATCGCGGCGGGCGTGCCTTTCGGCGCCGCAATGCCGAACCATGAGCTTGCCTCGTAGCCCGGCACGAATTGGCTGACACTCGGGATGCCCGGCAACGCATCCGAGGTCTGGACCGTCGTCACCCCGAGCGGCCGCAGCCGCCCCGCGCGGATATACGCGATCGATGCCGTCATGGTCGCAAACCCGACCTGGACATGGCCCGCGATCAGATCCGCCATCGCCGGCCCATCGCCGCGATAAGGTACGTGCTGAAGTTTCAGCCCGGTCATCCGGTTGAACAATTCGCCGGCCAAATGGCTCGCGGTCCCGATCCCTGCCGAGGCATAAGTGAGCGGGTGAGCCTTGGCGTAGGCGATGAATTCCGGAACGGTCTTCACCGGCACCGATGGATTGACTTCGAGGACATTGGGCACGCGCACCATGCCTGCGACCGGCGTCGTGTCGCGGATGAAATCGAAGTCGAGATGCGGATAGAGCGCGGCATTGGCGGCGACCGCGGGCGGCACCATGAGCAGCGTGTAGCCGTCGGGCGCCGCCTTGACCACGACTTCGGCGCCGATATTGCCGCCGGCGCCGGGCCGGTTTTCCACGACAAATTGCTGGCCAAGCCGCTGCGAAAGCCATTGCCCGATCAGGCGGGCAAGAATGTCGGTGGTGCTGCCGGGAGCAAACCCGACAATGAATCGAACCGGATGCGCCGGATAATTTTCTGCCCGGGCGAGTTGTGAAGCGCCCGGCAGCATGGCGGCGCTCGTGGCGAGACGGATGAATCGTCGGCGCGAGAAGTTCATCGTGGTTTCCTCCCAAATGCTGTCGCGGCGCTCGTGTACGGCGCTGCGGACAAATCCCGCGACTTTTTGTTGTTTTTCGCGGTCTACGACCGGTAATCGCCGTTAATCGCTATGTACTCCTTGGTCAGATCGCAGGTGAGCACGCGATCGCGACCCTTGCCGAGTCCGAGCGCGACCTTCAGCGTGATTTCCGGTTTCTTCATCGCCGCCGAGACAGCGGCTTCGTCATAGGCTGGATCGCGCTCGCCTTTGTGAGCAACGCGAATGCCGTTGAACCAGATCGACAGCCGGTCGCGGTCGGCCGGCTCGCCGGCCTTGCCGACGGCCATGACGACGCGGCCCCAATTGGCGTCCTCGCCGGCGATCGCGGTCTTCACCAGCGGCGAATTGGCGATCGACAGCGCAATGCGGCGCGCCGAGCTTTTCGACGTCGCGCCCTCGACGAGGATCTCGACCAGCTTGCGCGCGCCTTCGCCGTCGCGCGCCACCTGCTCGGCGAGATTGGCGAGCACGGCATGAAAACCTTTGCGGAAAGCGGCAAGCCGCGAATCGGTGGCGCTACTGATCTTGGCGACGCCGCGCGCGGCGGCGGCGCCGGTGGCAAAGGCGAGCAACGTGTCGGACGTCGACGTGTCGCCGTCGATCGTGACCGCGTTGAAGGTGTCCTCGACACTCTCGCGCAGAAGCTTGCGCAAAACCGCGGGCGCGATCGGCGCATCGGTGAAGACGAAAGACAGCATGGTGCCCATATCGGGCGCGATCATGCCGGCGCCTTTGGCGAAACCGCAAATGCTGACCGTGCCCGCCCCCATGCGCACGATCGCGGCGGCGCCTTTCGGAAACGTGTCGGTCGTCATGATCGCCGAGGCGGCTTTTTCCCAGCCGCCGGGCGCCGCGTCGGCGACCAGCCGTTCGATGACGCCTTCGAATTTGGTGGCATCGAGCGGCTCGCCGATGACGCCGGTCGAGGCGAGGAAGATGGCCTCGGGTTTGCAACCCGCAGCTTTGCCGGCAATCTTTGCCGTCAGCGCTGTCGCCGCCCGCCCGGTTCTACCGGTGAACGCATTGGCGTTGCCCGAATTGACGACGAGCGCGCTGGCGGTGCCGCTCTTGATCCGCGCGCGGCACCAGTCGACCGGCGCCGACGAGCATTTCGAGCGGGTGAAGACGCCGGCTACGCTGGTGCCCGGATCGAGCAAAACGAGCAGCACGTCGGTGCGTCCGGCATAGCGGATGCCGGCTGCGGCGGTCGAAAGCCGCACGCCGTCCACCGGCGGCATTTTGGGAAAGGAGGCAGGCGCGAGTGGGGAAATGGAAGTGGCCACGGTCAACCTGCCTCGTCACGGCCGGGCTTGGCCCGCCATCTATGTCTTCTGCCAAACCTGAAATGTATCAAGCCCTAGTGTCCCGATTCCGAAGTTCGCCTGTGCTGGCAGCGGCTCTGATGCGAACTTCGGAATCAAAGGGACACTAGCAGTTTAATGATTCTAGTGTGGTTTTTTGGATTTGAAGTTCCTACTCGAGTTTGCCACTGGATCTTAGGAACTTCAAATCCACCACACTAGCTGTATAAAGGCTTGGATGCCCGGCACAAGGCTTATGCGCGGGCCGGCCCACGGCCGGCCCTGTCTGCCAGGCATGACCTGCGGTTACTTTTTCACCGGCGCGGCCGGGTTGAGCGCGGGATTGGGCGCAGCGGGCGGCGCCGGCTGGTCCAGACGCTCGATCTTGGCGGTCTTGCGCAGGTTTTCGACCAGCTCCTCTTGCGCGCGGTGCGCCAGGTAATTCTTAAGCTGCGGCTTGACCTGATCGAAGGTCGGCGTCGGCTTGATGCGCTTGTCCTCGACCTTGATGATGTGCCAGCCGAATTGGGTGTGCACCGGATCGGAGATCTGGCCTTTGTCAAGTTTGAAGGCGGCGTCGGCGAATTCCGCCACCATCTGGTCCTTGGTGAACCAACCGAGATCGCCGCCATCGGACGGGCCGCTCGGATCCTTGGATTTTTCCTTCGCCAGGGTGGCGAAATCCGCGCCTTGCTTCAGTTGGGCTTCGATCTGCTTGGCTTCGTCTTCGGTCGCAACGAGGATGTGGCGCGCGTGCACCTCCTCCTGCGGCTTCATCTGCTTGACGGCTTGGTCGTAAAGCTGGTGCAGCGCATCGTCGGTCTGCGCCGCGCGGCCGGCTTTCTGCAGCAGCGCTTCCATCAGCACCTTGTTGCGATCGAACGCCAACTGGTGCTTGACGTCGGGGTCGTTGCCAAGGTTCTGCTGCTCGGCAGCCTGCGACAGCACGATGACGTCGGCCAGATAGGTGATCAGATAGTCGCGCTTCTGCTCGGGGGCCATCGACGGCATGTTGCTGCCGATTTCATCCTCGGCGGTGGCGAGGTCGCTCTCGTGGATATCGACCCCGTTCACCCGCGCGATGAGCGGATCGGCATCCTGCGCGTGGAGCGGGACGGTCGGTGCGACGAAGAGCGCCGCTATTGCGAGCACGCCGAGCCAGCGCGCGAGCGAACAGGTGGCCATAAGGCTTCATCCTTTGTCACCGGGCAAATTGCCCGCTTTACAAGCCTAAAGACGCCAGATCTCCCTTGGTTCCTGGCTTGCCGGGACATGCGGAGGTGCCGCTTGTCGGGTCCGGCGCGTCTTTAATTGCCGGCATTGCCGGCCCGGTTTTCCGTTTCGGCGCGGACACTCGCCGAATCAGCCGTGCTTGGCAATCGGAGAATGCATGATCGGGATGGGTCGCATTGACAAGAAAATCACCCCCTCCTATCTGTCGCCGGGAGCCTGGGTGGTCATTGCCTTGCATGTGCCTTTGCATTGTCGCCCTGCAGAAAGCCCGAATAGCGCCGCATTTTCCGTTAGTTGGACGTTGTGCCGAGCGCCAGGAACAGCCAGCATGAGCGCGTCGGGCGACCGCCGGTTTGCGGCGAGAGATGGCGTTAACTCTTCGGCACGGCCGGGGAGCGGAAGGATGATGATGCGATGATCGGCGCTGTCGCCCGCAAGTTGTTCGGTTCCTCCAATGAGCGGCGCATCCGCTCCTATCGCGCCCGCGTCGAGGCGATCAACGCCCTCGAAAAGGAGCTGGAACAGCTGTCCGACGACGCGTTGCGGGCGCGCACTGAGGATTTTCGCAAGCAGCTTGCCGAAGGGGCGACGCTCGACGACCTCCTGGTGCCGGCCTTTGCCACCGTGCGCGAGGCCGGCAAGCGCACGCTCGGCCAGCGCCATTTCGACGTTCAGCTCATCGGCGGCATGGTGCTGCATGAAGGCCGGATCGCCGAGATGAAGACCGGCGAAGGCAAGACGCTGGTCGCCACGCTTCCCGTCTATCTGAACGCGCTGGCCGGCCAGGGCGTCCACGTCGTCACCGTCAACGATTATCTCGCCAAGCGCGACGCCGAATGGATGGCGCAGATCTATCAATTTCTGGGGCTTTCGACCGGCATCATCGTCCATGAACTCGACGACGAGCAGCGCAAGAAGGCCTACGACTGCGACGTGACCTACGGCACCAACAACGAGCTCGGCTTCGATTACCTGCGCGACAACATGAAATACCGGCTCGAGGACATGGTGCAGCGCGGCCATGCCTACGCCATCGTCGACGAGGTCGACTCGATCCTGGTCGACGAGGCGCGCACGCCTTTGATCATTTCCGGGCCGCTCGACGACCGCTCCGACTTTTACAACACCATCGACACCTACATCCCCAGGCTCGACAAGGACGATTACGAGGTCGACGAGAAGCAGCGCACCGTCACTCTCACCGAGATCGGCATGGAGAAGGTGGAGAACTGGCTGCGTGATGCCGGTCTGCTCAAGTCGGATTCGCTCTATGACGTCGAGAACGTCTCCGTCGTGCACCACGTCAACCAGGCTTTGCGCGCACACAAGCTGTTCACGCGCGACAAGGACTACATCGTGCGCAACGGCGAAGTCGTCATCATCGACGAGTTCACCGGCCGCATGATGCCGGGCCGACGTTACTCGGAAGGCCTGCATCAGGCGCTCGAGGCCAAAGAGCGTCAGCCCATCCAGCCGGAAAACCAGACGCTCGCCTCGATCACCTTTCAGAACTACTTCCGCATGTATGAGAAGCTTGGCGGCATGACCGGCACGGCGGTGACCGAAGCCGACGAGTTCATGGACATTTACGAACTCGAAGTTTTGGAAATCCCCACCAACAAGCCGATGATCCGCCTTGACGACGATGACGAGGTCTATCGCACGGCGGCGGAGAAATACCGCGCCATCATCGCGCTCCTCGAGGACTGCAGGGCGCGCGGGCAGCCGGTCCTGGTCGGCACCACCTCGATCGAGAAATCGGAAGCGCTCGCCGAGATGCTGCGCCAGCACGGCTGGGAGCAGCACGATTTCTCCGATTCCAATGCCTTTGCGGCGCTCTATTCGGGCGACAACGCGCCGAATGCCAAGGTCTTCGCCATCCTCAACGCCCGCTATCACGAGCAGGAGGCCTATATCGTCGCCCAGGCGGGCGTGCCCGGCGCCATCACCATCGCCACCAACATGGCCGGCCGCGGCACCGATATTCAGCTCGGCGGCAATGCCGATATGCGCATCCGCCAGGAACTCGCCAACGTCGAGGATGCGCAGCAAAAGAGCGCGCGCGCCGACGACATCCGCAGCCAGGTCGGGCGCCTGAAGGAGAAGGCGCTGGCGGCCGGCGGCCTTTACGTGCTCGGCACCGAGCGGCACGAGAGCCGGCGCATCGACAACCAGTTGCGCGGCCGTTCCGGACGCCAGGGCGACCCCGGCCATTCGAAATTCTTCCTCTCGCTCGAAGATGACCTGATGCGCATCTTCGGTACCGACAAGCTCGACGGCATGCTGCAGAAGCTCGGTTTGAAGGAGAACGAGGCGATCATCCATCCCTGGATCAACAAGGCGCTGGCGAAAGCGCAGCAGAAGGTCGAGGCGCGCAATTTCGACCTGCGCAAGAACATCCTCAAGTTCGACGATGTGATGAACGACCAGCGCAAGGTCATTTTCGATCAGCGCGTCGAATGGATGCAGGATGAAGTCGTGGCCGAAGTCATCGCCGACATGCGCCATACCGCAATCGACGATCTGGTCGCCAAACACGTGCCGGAAAACGCCTATCCGGAGCAATGGGACACGCCGGGACTGCGCGAGGAAATAAAGCGCGTGCTCGGCCTCGACCTGCCGGTCGACGAATGGGCCAAGGAAGAAGGCATTGCCGACGAGGAGATTTTTGAACGCGTCGAGCGCCGCGCCGACGAACACATGGCCGGGAAGGTGGCGCAATGGGGCCCGGACGTTATTCGCTACATCGAGAAATCGATCCTGCTGCAGACGCTTGACCATTTGTGGCGCGAGCACCTGGTGATGCTCGATCATCTGCGCCAGGTGATCGGGCTGCGCGGTTACGGCCAGCGCGATCCGCTCAATGAATATAAGGCGGAAGCTTTCAGCCTGTTCGAAGCGATGAGTCAGAGTCTGCGCGAGGCGGTGACGGCGCAGCTTATGCGCATCGAAGTCATGCCGGCGCCGCCGCAGCAGCCGGCGGCGCTGCCCGCCATGGAGGGCCATAAGATCGATCCGCTGACCGGAGAGGACGAAATGGCGCTGGCGCTTGCCGGCGGCGAAACCCTCGCCCGCCAAGGGATCACGCGGGCAATGGCGTCCGCCGGCGCCGGGCCGGCACTCGCCGGTGCCGCAAGCGGCGAAGCGCAGGCGGCGGCGCGCAATCCGAAAGATCCCACGAGCTGGGGCAAGGTCGGCCGCAATGAGCCGTGTCCGTGCGGCTCAGGCAAGAAGTTCAAACACTGCCACGGCCGCTACGTATAGAGCATGATCCGAAAAAGCCCGCCCCGGACCTGATCCGGGGTGGATGCCGGTTTTCGGAAAAGCACGCCCTCGGGCTTGACCCGAGAGATCATGCTGCAACGACGATCTGAAAGCCGAGTCGCCGGCTTCCCGCATCTGCTTTCCGATTTCTGATTTCCGGCTCTGCTATTGCAGCGCCGACCAGCGGCTGTCGAAATTGCCGGCCGGCACGACTGGCTGCGCGCCGTTGATCAGGCCACCATTGTTTTGTGGCGGCGCAGACGCATTGGCCTGCTGCTCAGGTTGGCCCTTGGCTTTCGGCTTGGCGTCCGCTTCCTGCGGCGGCTCAGCGTTGTGTACGGCTGCAGGTTTCGGCTGCGGCCGCACCGCAGCGGTTTGCCGAATGCTCGTTCTGGGCTTCGGCGGGTTCGTTACAATCGTCGCGGTCTGCACGGGCTCGCTCTGGGCGGCGGCGGGTTGCTCGGAATTGTCATGATTTGACGAGAACAGGCCGCCGAAGAAGCCGGAGTGACTTTGTGCGGCTCCATCGCTCGAAGCCACCGCTGCCGGTTCGGCGGCGGCGCTGGACGAGAACAAATTGCCGAACGCATTGGTCAATTGCATGCCGGCCTGTTGCGGCGGCGCCGCAATCGCGGGTCTCGTGTCTGACTCTGAGCCCGGCGCCGGCGAGAGCGCAGGCGGCAGCCTGCCGGCCTGTTGCGGCGGCACGTGGATGTGCCCGTTATCGTCGTAGGTGTAGCTCTCATCGTCGAGCTTGGCGACGAAGACGCGATTCATGCCGCCGTCAGTCCCCGTATCGAGTGGCGCCACCGGCACATTGTTTCTCACCAGCTGCGCAAACTCGGATTCATCTTTCTGCTGCTTCGCCGCCACCGCGCTCGCGATCGTCGGATCGATTTCGTATTTGGGGCAGCGGCCGGTCGGATTGAACACGAGCGGCCTGGTCGAACCGGCCGGCGGCGCCGCATCGAAGACGTAATGGCGCTCGCAGACATCAACCTTCGGCTCGAGATGCGACACTTCGAAATCGTCGCTGCCCTGTTTGATCATCTGCCAGAAGGCGAAGTTCGGATTATTGCGATGCCGCGCCATATTTGCCGGCGTCATGTGGAATGGGTAGGCCTGGATCTGAATTTCCTTCTGCCCGCCGAGAAACGACTCGCGCGCCAGTGAATAGATTTCGCCGATCTCCTCGTCGGTCATGGCGTAGCAGCCGCGCGAGGAGCAATCGCCGTGAATCATCAAAAACGCGCCGTGGCGGTTGTTCGCCCGGTCGTAGACGTTGGGGAAGCCGGTGTTGATGGCGAGGTAATAGTTGGAATTGGGGTTCATCAGCCCAGGCGTGATGGGATAGAAGCCCTCAGGCGCCTGGCGGTCGCCCTCTTTGACCTTCGGACCGAGATCGCCCGACCAGCGGCAGATCGGATAGACCTTCAGCAGGGCATAGCGGCCGCTGGTATCCTGCTTCCAGACTTCCAGCTCCGATTCTTCCTTGAAGATGCGAATGAGGAGCGGCGAATCCTGCGGCATGTCCTTTTTTTGCAGCAGCGCCTGCATTTCCGGCGACAATTGCTTTTCCGCTTTGCTCGGAATGTCGTAGCCGTCTTCGGCAAAGCAACCGCCAAGCGTCAGTGCAGCGGCGAGCACCGCAGACGCTAACAACGCGCGCAGCCAAAGCGCGCCGACAGGGAGAAGGCGGTTCAAATGGAGACTCCCCGACGGATGGACCATCCCCTTGCCATCACTGCGTAATCGTTATCCCTTGAAGGGCATTTTCGCAAGTTGGCTTGGTGCAGCAAGCTTGAACACGCTGGTGATAACGAACAGTAAATTTTCCGCAAATTTATTGCGCGAATTCAACGCAATAGCGACCATGGCGGCGAGCCGCCACAATCGCGCAACCGGCCAGCGTGGATAGATCCAGGCAATTTTGTGTCAGGGATCATCGATTTTGCCGAAGAATCGGCGGGCCGAAGGCTCCAACCAGAGCATGATCCCGAAAAGCTTGCCCTCGGACTTGATCCGAAGGTGGAAACCGGTTTTCGGATAAGCATGCCCTCGGGCTTGACCCGAGGGATCATGCTCAGAGGAAAAATTTAGACCTTGATCCGTTTCAATCGAATT
>JASHVN010000300.1 GCA_030044555.1 Xanthobacteraceae bacterium
AGCACGAGCATCATCGGGCCAAGCACCCGATAGCGGCCACGATTGTCGGCGCGCGCCTTAGAAACCATTGGGAGAATTCTCGGCATGAGCAGTGCGCACGCGGCGAAATAAATACGTCGCGAAGGCCAGCGCCAGGATCGCCAGACCAGCCAGCGCGCAGATTGCGCCAATGAGGAATGCGCGCGGTTTATATTCGAAAACGACGTGGTCGTCACCGGCTGGGAGCGGAATCGCCATGAAATTGTAATTGGCGTGCAAAATCCGGACCGGCTTGTTATTGACAGTGGCACGCCAGCCTGGATCAAAGGAATCATCGAACAGCAGAAGCGCCGGGCTGTCGGTCGTCGTTTCCAGTTCGGCGCGATCCGAGCTGACGTCCTTGTAGGCGAGCTTCTGGCCGTCGATATTGGATGAGCGGCTGTCGAAACCGGGGTTCGAATCCAGGATGAGGTCTTCAAGCGGATTGAACGTTGGCTCTTTCAGACGCTGAAGCTGAGCGGTGCCGTCAGGTATCACCGCAAAGCCGGTATACAGCATGAATCGCGAGAGCGCGTGGGGACGCCGGACGATTGTGGCGTTCTGCGAATCGTACCGATAGCCGACTGCGGACAGATCAAGGAGGCGGTCATTCGTGCGCGCGTAAACGCAGAATACAATTGGAGGCTGCCCGGGTTCCAGCCAATTGTCGGCAAAATTCATCGTCCGCGACGGGATAACATCGGTGTATCCGCCCAAGGAACGCACCCCGTAGCCAACGTTGATTGACCCGCAAATTTCGCCCGGTCCGAAGAGCTCATTGTAGAACGACAGGTGCAGTAATGAGTTCGGAGCCCCGATACGATAGTCCTCGAGATCGACGGCGCGGCCATCGGTGTCGACCATGGCGGTGAACGGCGGATATAGCGTGCCGCGGTAAAACGGATTTGCATTGATGTGGCTGTCGATCTTACCGGCCGGTATCTGTTCGGCAAGAAGCAGTAGCAGGAAGATAATGTAAACGCCGCGTGCGTTGAGAAATCCCGTCTTTGTGCCGCGCAGTGTGAGTGAAAAAATCGCCACACCCAAGCCAAAGCGCAATGCGCCAAGAGCGGCTAAGAGCACAACGGCGCCGTGGCTGATCGGCTCCCTGAGCTCTTCCGTCCACGGGTATAGTAAGACCCAAGCGGCAAGCGCGACAATAATTGATCCAGAATAAAACCTCCATCGATCGATTTTCGTAAGTATGCGTATCTGAAAAGCAGGCACCAGCTCGATAGCTATCGCCGCAAACAACAAGAGCTGAAGGCAAATGTTTTTCAAGTGAGAAAGAAAGGTCGCGTTACTCGTTGTCGCAAGAAAAATAACGAGAAGCGCACATGCCGCGATAATTCCGAAAAAGCTTATGACGGCCACCTCGGCGGCTTCGGGGTAAGTGCGCCGTGAAACCCAAAGGGCGGCGACAAGAAGCGGTAAGCCGATGACTATAAGGCGCGCGGAATTAGAGCCAATTCGCGATAGCGGCGCGATGTTTCTGAGCAAGATCATCAGAATAAACATTGCAATCACGATGACCGCGATGGTCATAAATTCGATGGTGAGGCGGGAGATCCGATGCTGGCGGATGCTTCGCTCCATAGACAGGCCGCCGAGTGCGGCGAGAAGCGGAAGGCCGATCGCGAATATGATTTGCAAGCCCAACACATGAGAGACGGGTGACAGAAATATCATGACGAGCGCATCGACTGGCTGCGTGTAGGTCAGCGCGGCAAGCCCAAATATTACAAAAAGGCTCCAGAAGATCGCCTTGCTCGGTTTCTCCGATCCCAGCATCCACAGTGCCAAAAGCGCGGCCGACACTCCGTAAAATTCCGGCGCGACCCAATGGATGTGGAAGTCGTTGAATAGAGAGGAAATGTTATGGAAGAATTTCATCGACTCACTGAAATTGACGCCGAATATTTCAGTATCGAAGTAGCGCGCGATAAGAAAAGATGAATTCGTGAAATGTGGCCGACAGCAGTCGCTGATAACCGGTGATGCGTTTATGATGGCAAGAGTCGGGAACAGCCGCACGCAGAATACGGCGAGCGCCGTTGCTGAGCTAGCCGTGAACAGTGAAAGTTGCTGCACCAGCGGCATAAACCTATAGCGCGACAGCGTCCGATAAAGAGTAAGAACTCCGGCTCCGAGCAAGGCGTACGCTGAGTAGGCAATGTCTCCGGACATCAGCATCATGATCGTGACGAACGACCAGAGCAAATAATTGGCAAAGCTGCTGCGCCGTTCTGATGTCCAGATTATCGCCAGCAGAACCACATAGTAGAGCAGAACCGAGAGCGCGACATAGCTGCCATAGCACCAAATCGTCATGCCGCTCAGCTGCAGCGCAATTGACGCGAAGAGTGCCCAGCGCCGATTTAACAGTTCGGCGCTGTAGAGCCGGTACGAGGCGACTCCCAGGAGCCAGACCTTCACAAAAGCGAGGAAAGTGACCGTCAAGAAAAGGAAGCGCGTGGGGACCAGAAACAACAGCCAGTTTTCTGGCAGGAACATGGGCGTGTTGGCCTCAGCCGCCTCGGAGACGCCCGAGAAACTGTAAGGATTCCAAAGCCCGAGTGAGCCATGCAGGAAATTGTGCTTTG
Source organism: Xanthobacteraceae bacterium (assembly GCA_030044555.1). Lineage (GTDB taxonomy): Bacteria > Pseudomonadota > Alphaproteobacteria > Rhizobiales > Xanthobacteraceae > BOG-931. The sequence goes on from JASHVN010000300.1 coordinate 2,622, forward strand.
CCAGCAGCAGCATCGGATAGTTTTCGAGCAACAGGTCGCTGTTTGCTGCCAGAACGTATCCGAACAACAGAAATGGCGAAAAGATCAGCGCAGCCAAGATAAGGTGAATGCAGTAAGCCGTCTCACGCTGGTTGGCTCCAAACAAGATGGCGCGAGCCCAATCCCGGTCACTGAGCTTTCGGAGTGCTGCTGCCGCCCTTGCGCGGGCCGCCGCCATTTCCTTCGCCATTCTAATTTCTCGCGTGCGGCATATTAACGGTTAGCAGCCCGGCGCTCCGCTGCGTAGCCCGGAGCGGTGCAGACGAGTTTAATTCGAGTGCGTGCGAACGGAAGCGTGGGTGAGAAGTGCCCGGGCCGCAGCGACAAATCGGACGCTATCTTGCTGCGAGAAGTTGGTCTGTCGAGATTGGCTGACAGGCCCACTAAGGGCAATTGACGTCTAGTTTCGAGGCTTGTTCGGAGAAAGTGGCGCATGGGTTCCGATTCGGAAAGCATTTGCCATTACGGCGAATGCCAAAGTTGTTCCCGGTATTGACGGCAATACTGAAGAATCGACAGCGAACACACGTTGCCATCCGAATGGCCGTCCGAGCACGTCCGTATCCAGCGCTGATTTCGGCTGCGAAGTCATCGGAAAGGATCCCCCACAATGGGTTCCTGAACCCGGATCGGAGAATTTGATCAGTGGATAAACGAAGAAAGTGCCGAACGTCAAACCTTTGTGGAATAAGCTCTTCGCCGCAATGCGTGCTGAGGTGCGCGCTGCTGTCGAGTGCTTTAGATTTATTTCCAGCATCGGAGCGCCACCTGGAGAAGGTGAACGCAATCTGAGCGCCACTGCGGCCGAATGATCCGAGTGCATGCCGCACCAGGCTGCCATCATTCGGCGCAGCAGCGGCCGCCAAATACGTTGCCCTCCTCGGGACCGCACGCGAGGTAGCGGAACGCCGGTGAGAATAAGCCGGTTCATGGGGACGATCTGCGCGTGGAGCCAATGGTCCGAAAGAGCCGGCACTTTGGTTTCCAGGAAAACCGAAGCCAGCGTCACCGACGGGCTCTCTGTCGCCGTCGGCGCCGCTTTCAGGCGCAGCATCGGCAGCACGAATTTCTGGCTCTCCTTGAGGAGGACGGGCTGGTCGAATAGCTGTCGCGACCGCAGCAGCAGGCGGGTGGTATTGATCGGGCCGAGAGCGAGAAAAAGCGCGTCAAAGGAGAGCGAATGCCGCACCGATGAACCGACGTCAATCGCCTCGACTGAAACTTTGTTGGCGTTCTCGTCGATCGCCTCGACGAAAATGCCACCGCGATAACGAACCGCACGACGGCGGATCAGATCCTCGAGCAGCGGTCCTGTCGCGAAGATCGAGCCCCGGACGCAACCCGTAAAGCAATAGCCGCATCCGTTGCATGGCAAGACGTCGACGGCGGGCTGAGTATGTACGGCAAGGCGGGCCTTTCCAAAGAGCAGCGTCCCGTCTTTGCAGCGCGAGGCCGCCCGTCCGAGGTCTTTGAGGAGCGCGCGGCCTTGCGGGCCGGGATCGAGCTGGCCAAGCGTGTCCTTATACGCGGGGAATGCAGCATCCAGCGTCCCTTCACCTCCGGTCAGCGGAATAAGGCGCGCGGCTTCGCGAAAGTACGGCTCAAGCGCACTGCGCGAGATCGGCCAATCGGTCATATCGCAGCTATCGGGCGCAAGCACCGCCGCGCCCCAAATATTAGAGAATCCGCCACGGGCGAAAGTCGGATAGGGCAGACGGCCGCCGGTCTCGCTCGCGATTGGCGCAAAACTCCTGTCGCTGGCATAAATGTATTCTGATCCGAAGTGGACCTTTTTCGGCAGGCCCTCACCTTCAAGCGTCGGATTTTCGTCGATGAGCTGAAAGTCGTCGGCCGGCCATTGATCGGGCGGCAGACCGGACAGCCGGGCGACAGCGTCGCGGCGTCGTGCCTCGAGCGTTTCTCCGACGTCGAGCAGCGTGACGTTCAAGCCGCGAGCGGTCAACGCATGCGCGACAGCGATCCCCGAAACGCCGCTGCCGACAACGGCTATCTCCACGAATTCGCTTCCCGGAAAAATCCGCGGATGGCAGCGATATTTGCCTGAACTTCTTCTTCCCGGTAACCCGGATAGGTGGGCAGGTAGATCACGCGTTTCTCGCTGAGCGATGCGTTAGGGCAGTCCCGCTGATACTCGGCAAAGCAGGCCATGGCCGCACAATTGCGGTGATGGCTAATCTGCACGTCGCGCAGCTTCTGCGTCATATAACGCGCCAGACCCTCCCGATTTGCGCATTGGATCGGGTAATAGAAGTAGCTGTGCGAACCGTCGGTACGCAATGGCGGGAGCACCAGATCGGGCAGGTCGTGAAGACCGGCATGGTAGATTTTGGCCTTGGTGATGCGTTCCTCGATGTGTCGATCAACGCGATCGAGTTGGGAACGGACCATGTCCGACTGCGCCCCAGAGATCCGATGGGCGTAGGTTTTCGGAAAGGTTGAGTACGCGACGGGATTGCTGTCGGTCTCAAGCTTGTTGTTGAAAAATTCGACGTCATGCAGATAGGCTTGGCGGAAAAGCCAATAGACACCGAGTTCGAAGAACAGCGGAAATGTCGCGAGATCAAAAGCCGCCCCCTTGGCCATCTTCTTGACCAGAGCGCTCTTCGGAAAAACCGGCAGTGCCTCGAGATCCGCGCGGATGTGGTCCATGAGCGCCGTATCCCGGCTGAGGATGGCGCCGCCGAAGAAACTTGTCACGTTCTTCAAAAGACCAAAGCTGAACACGCCGGCATCAGCAAGCATGCCCGCCCTACTGCCGGCGTGGCGCGCTCCAAACGACTGTGCGGCGTCCTCAACAACCGGAATCTTGCGGGCGCGGCAGGCACCGAGGATTGGTTCAATGTTGCAGATGAGGCCGTAGAAATGGGTTACCATCACGGCGCCGACATTGGCTTCCGTGTCGAGCAGCCGTTCCACTTCTTTGGCATCGATGTTGCAGCTTCCGCCCACTTCGATGTCGGCGAAGAGCGGTACCCCGCCGGCGCACAGCACCATGTTCACCACATCGGAAATCGTGTATGGCGACAGGATCACCTTCTGGCCGCGCTTGATCAGGTTCTTCAGCACCAGATAAATGCCGACGCGCGCCATCGGCACCGCAACAGCGTCGAAGCCTGGATGCAGCGCCTTCAACGCGCTTTCAAGCTCGATCGTGCCGCGGCTGTCGTAACCGTGTCCGGTGAGCGCGGCGACGAGCCCGTTGCGATAGTCCGCTGCCCTTGTGTAAAGCCGCGACCGTGGCTGCGGTGCACTAAACACGGCCTAATTCGCAACAGCAGGCGCAGCGCGCTCGGCGTTGATGAAAACATCCTCGCGGCCGATGCGGTGGTATCGGATCGGTCCTTGATAGGGCACGTCCCTCATGACCTTCACCAGCCGGCGCAGCGCAAACAGATTCCAGACGATTTTGCGCACCATCCAGTTCCGATGCGGACGTGATTCCTTGTAGGCGACAGGCACTTCAAGGATACGTTTTTGCGCACGGATCGCGCGGAGCACGAGTTCGGTGTCAAACTGGCCGCGGTCCAGCCGACAAAGCTCGATTATCGATTCGAGCGATAACCGATTGATAAGCTTCGGGCCATGAGTGTCCGTACCGGAGAAGCCGAGCAACGCCTGCAGCAGACCATTGAGGCAACAGCTCAGGAACCGTCTGTATGGCGCCTGAAAATTGATGGTCGGATCGGAGCGCTTAGAGGCCAGAAACAGGTCGTACGAATTTCGATTCTGCCACGACCAGCCCAGGAACGGCAGGTCCCATTGTTCGATATCGAGGAGATATACCCAGTGCGTCGTCGCGTCGGTCAGGCCAGCGCGTAACGCTGCACCGTAGTTCGGTGCTGGCAGGTTGACCACGCGTGATAGCGGCCATCGCGCGAGAGCTGCCTTGACCTTCGCCGGAGTGCCGTCGGTGCTGCCGTTGTCGACAAGGATGAACAGCCA
>JASHVN010000009.1 GCA_030044555.1 Xanthobacteraceae bacterium
GCTCGAAACGGGCATAGGTGATGTATTTGCTCCATCCCGGCTGCATGGGCTCTTTCGGCGTCATCGGAGTCTCCGCTTACACGTGAAGCGAGCCCCATAAGCGGGGGTTGCTTGAGCCAGACGCTTGGCTCGATGTCTGGCCGTTCCGGCTTTGCACCGTCTCTTCTACCGGATCAAGCTGCAAATCACTGCTATTCTTAAGGAAAATCTCTGCCAGCGCGAGACGACATGGTGGGACCCGGGAGGACTCGAACCTCCAACCAAGCGGGTATGAGCGCCCTGCCCTACCCGGAAAGATCAACAATTATCGGCGTTTCCAGGAATGCCCGCGCGCGTTCGTTCACGTCTGATTGTGGCGAATGATTAGTTATGTATTGGTTGAAGAAGACGATCGACGTTGCGGTCGAACCAACAAGCCAAATCGCCACCCGGCAAGAGACGGCGCGTCGAGCGCAGCATGGCAGTAGCCGTCGCGGCCGCACTAAAGCCGCCATCGTGCGGCATTCTTTGTACGACCATCACAATAAGAAACCGAAGGTCGAACATGTCCCGCGACCGAATTACCCGTTTTCACCCGACGCGGAGATGTGACGCTCGTTGGGTCGAGACTGCCACGCGCTTAAACACTCTTATTATTGCTGACCTTCGCCGGAGCCGCGCCGGCCGCGCGCGCTCAAACAAGGGGAGGAACTTCGATGCTGTCCGCGGGCTTGCGTGGTCGAGGAAGGCGTTGGCTTGTGCGTAGGCTAAACGGTGAAGAGGACGTGACGGGCGCGCGTCCGAGGCTTGTGGCGGCCATGGCCGGCTTTGGCGTGATCGCGCTCGCTGTCACGATGGTCGCGGCTCCGCTCCAAGCGGGGCATGCCGAAGGCTTTGGGGCCATCGGCGGTCCGTTCACGCTGGTCGACGACAACGGCGCGCCTGTCACCGACAAAACGCTCTCCGGCAAGCCGTACACCATCTACTTCGGCTACACCTATTGCCCGGAGGTCTGCCCGACGAGCCTCTTCGATCTGTCGCGCTGGATCAAGGAGCTTGGGCCGGATGCCGATAAGCTCAACTATGTGTTCGTGACGGTCGATCCGGAGCGAGACACGCCGAAGCTGATGCACGATTACCTGTCATCCTTCGACAGGCGCATTCGCGGCTTCACGGGCACGCCGGAGCAGGTCGACAAAATCGCCACAGAATATCGCGTCTACTATAAGAAAATCCCGATCAGCGGCGGCGGCTATTCGGTGGATCACTCGTCCATCATTTATCTGATGTTCGCCGACGGTCAATTCGACACGGTCATACCGTATCAGGAGAAGGACGCCACGGCGCTGGCAAAGTTGAGAATCCTGGTAGCGTCCGTGCCGCCATCCTGATCGCTCATCGTCCACGCCCGTCCCGAACGGCTCTCCGTGAGAGTGGGATGGGGCGATGGAGGCACCCCGGCTTCGCGTGATCATCCCTCTAAAAACTGAGGCCGAACATGTCCCGCGATCGAATTATCCGATTTCACCTGACGGCATTCCTCGCTCTGTTCTTGTCGACTTTCGCCGCCGGCCAGGCAGGCCAATCTCCTGAGAGACTCGCGCCCTACACGCTGAGCAGTTTGCCGTTCGGTTGGCCAATCTGCCGTGCAACGCGCCCAGGGCAGCGCGGGCACCTGCATTCGATGGATATGAACTTCGCCAGTGGTGTCACCAATAAGTGTGGACCTGCGTATACCTACGACGACGGACCACGCGGGCCCGCTCACTGGGAGGGCGTTTGCGCGACCGGCCAGATGCAAACGCCCATCGATATCGAAAAGCCTACGAAGGTCTCGCTCAAACTGCTTCCGCAGCTCTTGTTCAACTACCAGCCTGCCGAACTCGACATGGTGAATGACTGCAACAACTATCAGCTTAAGCTCAGGTTTCCTCCGAACCAGTGGCTCAATGTCGCCCGGAAGCCGTATCGACTGAGCGAAGTCCGTTTTCGCGAACCGGGCGAGACCGCGGTCGACAGCAAGCGTCCGCCGATGGCGCTCGAACTGGTCCATCTGTCCCCCGAAACGAATTTTCTCATCGTTGAAATTCCAGTGGTGGTCGGCAAGGAAAATCCGACCATCAAAACGTTGTGGAAGCTCATCCCGCCTCCGGGCAAAGAGATCACAATCCCGGACGTAAAAATAGACGTCATGGACCTGATACCGGCCGATCACAGCTTCTATCGCTTTCCCGGATCGTTGACCGTTCCCATCTGTAACGAACCTGTACAGTGGTATCTGATGAAGAATCCGATCGAGATGTCCGAGGCCCAGATCAACCAATACCGGACGTATTATCACAACACAGCCAGGCCGCTTCAGCCCCTGAACAATCGTCCGCTGGTCGAGAGCGAATAGGCCATGACATCTTGATCAGGTGAAGACACCCATGCGCGCCCGGAAGCAGCAGAACCTTTCGGTTGTGCTGCTTCTGTGCCTGTGCACCATGCCGCCAGTCGTCTTTCAAACGAATGCGGCGATTGCGGCGCAAGTGAACGCAGCTCGCGCGCATCCGGACACTTCCGGTGAGGAGAAGCGGCAAGAAGCGGTGGCGCTTTTCGCCCAGGGCAAACGTCTGGAAGCTCTGCCGCTTCTCCAGGAGCTGGTGCAAAAGAACCCGCAAGACGCCGAATTGCTGGTGGATCTTGCGGCCTGCCTCATCGAGCATGCGGCTACTCTCACCGACCCGGACTCCGCAGCAAAAGAGCGCTTTCGGGCGAAGGATCTGGTCCAGAAGGCCTGGGAGCTGGGGAATTTCACCCCCCTGGCGGAGAACCTGCGGCAGCTTTTGCGAGAGCTGCCCGGGGACGGCACGATCATGTTCTCTGATAACCCGGCGGTCGAACGCGCCATGAATGCCGGTGAGGCGGCGTTCGCGCAGCGCGATTTCGACTCGGCACTCACCGCTTACGCGAAAGCACTGGAGTTCGAGCCGACAAACTATTCCGCTGCTCTCTTTACGGCGAATGCCTACGACCGAAAAAATGACTTCGCTCAGGCCAGCCAGTGGTACGAGCGCACGATCCACCTCAATCCGGACATCGAGACGGCCTTCCGCTATTACGCCGACATGCTGGCTCGGGAAGGCGATATGGCCAAGGCGCGCAGCATGCTCATTCACGCCGCCGTCGCCGAACCGTATAACAAGATCGTCTGGCGTGAGATTCGCGCGTGGGCGCTGATCAACAACACCGCGTTCAACCTGGTGTATCTGCCGATCCCGCTGATCCCGAAGGATGGCTCCATCGGGACCAGCCAGCCGGTCGCCGGGCAGGCACCGCAACTCTTGTCCGCATGGCGAGCCTATCAATCGGTGATCGCGGAGTGGCGGACGGGCGACAAGTTCAAAAGACAGTTTCCGCAGGAGGCAACGTACCGGCACTCGCTCCCGGAAGAATCCGAGGCCCTGAGCGCGGCGGCCAAAGTGCTGCAAACGCTCAAGCAAGATAAGAAGAGCGCCGAATTGGTGACCGGAAATACGGTTGCCGGGCTGCTGCTGAAGCTGTACGAGGCCGATCTCATTGACCCTTATGTTCTGTTCAGCCTTGGAGACGACGGCATCGCCCGCGACTACGACGCGTATCGGGCAGCGCACCGCGACAAACTCGAAGAGTACTTGGATAAATTCGTCATGCCGCCCGCTCCGGCCGGAAAATAATCGAGATCGGTCAAAAAAACGGCCTCAGAATCTCTTCTGAAGCCGTCAAGGTGCAAGCATTTACTTACAATAAGCAGTTATTTGCAACCAGTGCCGGGACGAGGGCCTATGGGGAGCCGCTGGCACTTGCCGTGCTATTGCTCGGCGCCACAACCTGCTCAATCGCCATCATGCCCAGGTCCTCATGTCCAAGGATGTGGCAATGGAAGACGAAGGCGCCGGTGTCCGGTCCACGGAAGTCCATGAGGGCCTCGACCTGTGGGTACGGGATGACTGGATTGCCACTGGCGTCTACGCAAGCGGGCGGGTTGTTGCCGGTGGGATTGCTTTTAGTGACTGCCGGCGGAGGGCCATTGCAGAACGGCACTTCGACCATATCCAGGAACTGGCCGTCGATGGCCGGCGCCTGCTGGCTGCCATTGGCTTCGAAGTTGTCCTGCGACAGCACCATGAAATGGATCTGGTGCTGGTGGAATTCGTGGTTCTCCTGAGCGTGGTTCTGGATAAGCCACTTCTCCACGGTTCCCTGCGTGGTGATGATCGCCGGCGGGTTGTTGTTGTTGAATGCGGTGTCGATCGCATAAGGCTGAGTAGCGCACTGCGCGCCTGCTGCGGTCACGCAGCCGGAGGCATTGATGAAGAACGCGGTTCCGTCCTGCTTCTCTTCGAAGAATATCGTCCGGGTGACTGCAGGCGTCACACTCTTGATGCCGCCGAATTTCTGCTTGGTGGTGTCCAAAGCGGTAAAGGCGGGAACCGTATTGTCGACTGGCGCCGCGCTACTGTCGGGCCCAAGTTGGATGTTGAGCAGAGGGCGCGTGGGGTCATCGTCGCCGAGCGGCCCGGTGAGAATATTCTGCGTAACCAGCTGGGCGACTTTAACGGTTGAGGCCGGCGCGTTCGCGAGGAACTCAACGCGCGAGGCGGGCGGCAAGCGGAAGTGCGTCACCGGAATGAGATTTCCAGGCTGAGTGCCGTCCTGCGAGTTCACCGGGACGCCGTCGATGCCGACGATCTGGATCGTCTGCGGCACGCCGTCAAATCGCACCTGCAGGTCGAGGATGACGTCCGATGCACTGTTTGAAATACGCCAGAACTGCCGTTCGCCGGGCAGCATATTGATGACTGCCGGCGTGTAGGTGGTCACTGGCGGGGTCACGTTCTCATTTGTGTTTGCGTTAAGTGGAACGTTGTCCACGCTGACGTCGAGCTGCGGAATTCCACCTTCCGTGCCCCCAGGGCTTTCCTGCAAGCCCTGCAGCGTCGGCAGGTCGCGGATCACCAGGATGCGTTGGCGCAGGCCGGCAGTCGCTGGCTGCACATTGTTGATGCCATTGATGACGATGGCTCCGGATCCACCGCCCTGAACAGCGGCTTGTGCAAGGCCATGAACGTGCGGGTGATACCAATAGAGCCCGGGCGGCTCGTTGGGCGGGAAGTGGACGCTGTATGAGAATGTCTGTCCGGGATTGATCAGCGTTTTTACGACGTTATCGCTGCCACACGCCGGGCTCGTGTTGGTGCCGTGATAGTGGATGTTCATCGAGCCGCCGGTCATGCCGTTGCTGTTCGCCGGGTTTTGCGTAAGTTGCGTCGTGGCACCGCAGTTCGGCGCGTCATAGAGCTCGGTCGTGTCCCCCACGGGATTGAATGCCGTGTTGTTGGTTACGGTGATATTGAGAGTGTCGCCGGCATTGAGGTACAGGGTCGGGTTCTCCATGCCGCTCGGGGTCATGAAGCAAAACAGCTGTCTGCCGTTCGAATCGGTGGCTGTTTGATAAGAGAATTGGACATTCAGAACGCCGTTCTGGCTGAACAGCGCTGGCGGGTTTTGAACTGTGCTGCCAGGGGCAAATCGCTGGCAGGCGTTGGCGACCGGAGCCACAGGAGGCGCATTGGTGACACCGGCGGCGCCCGCCAACGCGGAGCTTGCCGTGCTCGTCGTTTGAGCGCTTGTTGTTTGAGCAACGGCTGCAACTCCACCTGCCACCCACAAAGTCATGATCGCGCTGGCTACGCCAATGGATCGACGCAGCGGAACCGCAAATGCCACTGATCTGTTGAACATTGGCTTCCTCTCCCCACACTGATTTTTTGATGGTCCTGAGGTCCATCTGAAATATGACTGCTAATTTGGGTGGCTGTTGGGCCGCGTCGCGGTGCTTTGATGGTCCAGCCGACAAGAAAACCACCGGCATTCGGCGCCGGGGGAGTACAGCGTTCTACTCGAACACGATGCTTGCTTGGGTGGCTGGACCCAAGATCTGTTTATGTGTTTGCGCGAGCGGGAATGCGGCGAGCCCGTTCAGGCCCGAGCATTGACCTGAGCGGGAAAGCTCCGGCGCAGCGGAGCCAAGCGCAAGCGTTGCGTTTTTGACCGGCGCGGCCATAAGCCCTCAATTCCGAAGGTTTGGCACGAACGGAAAAAATCTAGTAAAATCATGGTGGGCCCGGGAGAGGTTAAAGATCAGGCCACAGCAACGACTTGGCTCCCTCACCGGTCTTTGGCTCCCTCACCGGTCTAAAGTGTAGTGGTTGAATGGCCGACGGGGCGGCCGACTAACCATTTTCTGCGGGCATTGGCCGCGCCGAAGCCTCGCCGGCTTCTGCTGAACGGCAAAGACAACTGGAATGTTTCAAATCCTGATTGGCGGTTGCCCCAAAACCGGACTCAATCAAACGGCGTGCGCTGGCGTATCTGCGACGCTCTTCGGCTGCCGCCTTGCGCCGCGGTAACCCTATGTCTTCACGACCATGGCGTCGGCAATGAATGGGTTCGTCCCCTTCGAGTACGCAAGAATGGGATTGATATCGAGCAG
>JASHVN010000301.1 GCA_030044555.1 Xanthobacteraceae bacterium
AAGCGCCGCTGCGATCGCCGGTCGGCCGCGCCGACCTTTTGCAGAAGAGCGGGTGAGCCGAAGCCCGCCCCGCTCTTTTGCGCCGCAATGGCAATGGCGGCCGCTTACCAGGTATCCGTGCGGAGGTTTTGGTTGTAGCCGGCGCTGCCGCCGCCGGTGAGCGTCGGGCTGTAGGGGTTGAGTGCTGGGCTCAAGACATTTGGTGCGGTCGTGGCGAACGCGTGAAGCCCGCTCCGCCGCGCGGACGCCCTGCCGTGGACGTGCACCCGATGGGCTGCGCTGCCGTTCTCTCCGGCGCTCGTCGAAAACGATTGCGCCAAAGCAGATGACGAGAGTGCGGTGGCGGCGACTGCAACAACGACAGCGAGGCGTGACATCTTGATCATGACGTGTCTCCTGATAACGGAACAAAGAGGACCCAACGTCCTGTCTCCGTGTGCAAGAGATCGGCTCGACTGCCGGGAATTCCTTCACGCTCGTGTGAGGCCGAAAGGCCGGATGACGTGTTTTACAAAGATCGTTCCTGAAGCCATTTTTCTGTCATCGCCGAACGGATGAGCCGATCGCGCGGTGTTGGCGAGGCCGTCGCGAACATGCGGTTCGCATGATCAGGGCTTCGCAGATCGCGGCGAAAGCGATGCCATGCTCGCCGCGGGCGGCACCGATTACAGTGCGCATGGGTTCCTCTTTTCCCCTGGGCGGCGAGAGGGACATGCTGCTATACCGGCATTGCAGGAAAAAATGCCCTGCCGAACGCCGCAGAAGCGTAAAAGAAATGCTAGAAATGTCATCGCTGCAGTCGGTGGAAACGCGAAAATCCTGGGTGGTCGGGACAGTTGTCCTCGTGATCATGGGGGTGTCGTTCGGCGCACCATGGATCACCGTGGTGGCGCTGAAAAACATCGCCGCCGAGGTTGGCGGCGAACGCTCGATTCCGGCCCTCGCCGGTGCGCTGGTCTGGTTGGGCTCAGGCGTCGGCGGCATTGTCATGGGCCGCATCGCCGAGCGGGTGGGCATACGCTGGACGGCCATAGGCGGCGCCGTGATGATCGCCGTCGGGCTTGCACTGTCGACGCTTGGCCCGCCCGTGCCGCTCTTGGTCGGCCACGGCGTGTTCATCGGCCTTCTCGGTATCGGCGGCATCAACGCGCCGGCTTACGTTTATGTGAGCCGCTGGTTCGATCGCCGGCGCGGCTCGGCGCTGGCGCTGATTTCCAGCGGCGGCTTTCTTGCTGGCGCAATCTGGCCGTCTATTTTTGAGCGTGTGATCGCCTACGCCGGATGGCGGCAGGCGATGCTGTACTATGCGGCGGCTGAACTCCTCCTCATCGTGCCGGCCGCCCTGATCGTGCTCGGACCGCCGCCCGAGACGGCGCATCGCTCGGCGCTCGGCGCGACCGCCCATGGCAGCGAGACTGTGCTTGGCTGGCCGCCCAATCTCGTTTTCGCGCTGCAAGCCTGCGCGATCTTCACCTGTTGCGTGCCGATGTCGATGCCGCAAGCGCATCTCGTTGCGTTCTGCAGCGACATTGGCATCGGCCCGGTTCAGGGCGCCGCCATGTTATCGGTCTTGCTCGGCAGCGCATTTCTCAGCCGCCAGTTCTGGGGCGCGCTCGCCGACCGTCTCGGCGGCCTTTACACGATGCTTGCCGGGTCGGCGTGCCAAACGGTAGGGCTCGCCGCCTTTCTGCTCACCCAGAACGAATACGGATTGTTTACCGTCGCGGCAGCGTTCGGCTTCGGTTTCAGCGGTCTCGTTCCCGCCAACATTCTGGCAGCGCGCGAACTGTTTCCGGTCAGTCAGGCGTATTGGCGGATTCCCACGCTCTTGCTCTGCAGCGGCACCGGCATGGCGGCCGGCGGCTGGCTCGGCGGCGTGCTCTACGATTATTTCGGTTTCTACGCGCCCGCCTTCGCGGCCGGCGTGGCGGTGAGCATGATCAATTTCACCATTATCAGCACGCTCGCGTTCCGGCAGAGCCAGACTCTCGTCGCAGCCTGAAGTGATCCACCGCCGCCGGCTGCCTTAGGCCTTGATCCAATTCGATTGAATATTGGATCAAGGTCTAGATTTTCCTTTGAGCATGATCCCTCGGGTCAAGCCCGAGCGCATGCTTATCCGAAAACCGGTTTCCACTTTTAGCTAAAGCATGATCCGGAAAAGTGTGGAGCGGTTTTCCGAAAAGATCATGCGCAAGCAAAGAGCTAAAGCGCGATGATGATTCATCCTCAAATCATCGCGCTTTAGCGGGCAGTGCGCGGGCCGTTGGCCCGGCGAGGCTCCGACGTCCGCTTGACCGGCCGCTCGTGGTGACGGCGCGCGCGTGCTGCACAAAAATCCTCGACTGCGGCGGTGATTGCCGCGCTTTCCAATGCGCGCCGCGCGGGACTGGCCAAGGCCAGCTCCTCGCCGCGATTGACGATCGAGCCGGCTTCCAGCAGCACCGCCGGCATGCGCGTTTCCTTTAAGACCACGAGCTGGTCGTAGCGATAGACGCCGGTATCGGGATCTAAAAGTTGGCGCCGGCGGTGCGCCATCAGCGCGAACGTATAATGCGGCGTGTAGCCGAGCCCGCGCGCCTGCAGGGCCGCCCCCAAAAGCTGACCGAACTGCAGGCTGCCGGCACGGTCGGCGTTGCCGTAGGAGACGAAAATCGCGTAACCCGCAAAGCTGTCGTTGTAGTGCTCGTCTTGGCCGTCGTATTGCCAGGTCTGCAGCAAAAGATCCGGCACGGAATCGTGATGGATGGCGATGAAGAGATCGGCCGCCATGGCGTTGGCGCGGAGCGCCCGCTCGAACAGTCCGAAGGGCGGCGGTTTGCTGGTGATCAACAAAACGGTCTTGTCGAAGCCGGCAGCGACGAGCGCCGCTTTGGCATCGGTCGCGAGCTGCAAGTTGAATTGATATTCGGGCACGCCGCGGGCGCTGATCGCGCCCGGCACCTCGACCGTATGACCGACATCGAGGACCACGCGGAAATTCGCGCGCTGACAGCTTGTCTGTTTCGGGGTGGCTGCGGTGCCGGCGTCCTCGCCGTGCGCCGGACCGGGGCCGGCGCACAGCGCCATGACCAAGGCGGCAAGGAGAGCCGCGCAAGCGCGCCCTGGCGCCATCATGATTGTCTCCTGCAGGCGTTGCACAGCGGCTCCTTGGCGCCCGCCATCGCGGGCTTCGCCCAACTTTGCCATGTTGCATCGCACTTGTGCGCCCCGCGTTCCTGTCGTACCAGACTGGCCCAGCATCACACTGGGCGGGTGAAGCTGTTTTATGGGACGGATTGTCGGCGTTTCCGCGGTGCTTTTCGTGCTGGCGGTCGGGTTCGTCGTTCTGACCCAGGGGCCGGAAACGGCCACCTTGATCGGCGCGTTCCGTGCCCAACCGCCGTTACACAAGCTCGCATGGGCCGTTATCGTGCTCGTGCCGCTCCTGATGCTGCCTGTTGCGGCGTGGCTATGGGACCGGCTGATGCGGCAACGTCGGGCCGCGGGGGCGCTGGAATTGCGCCTCGACGGCGTGCGTGCGCGCGTCAAGGACATGGGTAAGGCGCAGGCCGATATCGAGGCCGACGTGCAGCAGCTCACCCGCAGCGATCCCGAAGATGCCGTCGCGGCGTTGCAGCGGCGCGTCACCGAAGCGGAACGCTTCGCCGAGATCCAGCACAGCCGCAACCAGATCGGCAATCTGGAACCGCGCGTGGACGCCATTCGCGCCCAGCAGCAGGCGCTCAAGGACCGCCTCGCGCCGACGCTCGACACCAGACGCTCGATCGAGCGGATGTTCGCCGAACTCGACAGCCGCCAGAGCGATATCGAGCGTGCGCTCGCCGAGGTTGCCACCGGCGACGACGGCACGGCGCTGGAAATTCGCTTGAAGAACCTGACCGAGTTCGCCCGGCAAGGGGCCACCCGCTGCGATCAGATCGAGCAGGCGTCGAAAACGCTCGCCGCGCTGAAGGAGGCCAACACCGACCTGGTTGCGCGTCTTGCGCCATTCGTTGCCGCGGAGGGCGGCATCACCAGCCGCGTGCGTGAGCTCGGCGAACAGCGCGACGAGATCGCCGCAGCCATCGGTTCGCTCGAACGCACGCCCGACGGCGCTCTCGGCGACCACGTGCAGAAATTGACCGACGACAAAAGGAAGCTCGAAGACGGCATTGCGCGCCTGCACGAGCAGTTTTTCCGGCTGGCCAATTTGCGCAAGGACGTGACCGGCCTTTCCGCCGCCATCGAGCGCGCGCTCAACGTCGTTTCGACCGCCAGGAGCGGCGACGGGCTGGCCGACATCGATGGCCGCATCGACGAACTGTCCCATTTCATCGAGCAGACGCAAAACCAATTCGACAGCATCGAGGGGCGCGCACGGGCGCTGGAGCAGTTGAAGGGCAAGCTTAACGAGCTGCAATCGCGGCTCGCTCCGCTCGAATCCGGCGACACCGGCGTGGCCAAGCTGATCGAGGAGCTGGAGATCATTCGGGGAAAGCTGATCGTGAAAGTCCGCAACATCGAAGGAGGCGAGGAGGGGGACCTCGCCGCGCGGGTCAAGACTTTCGCCGAGGCCAAGCGGGAGCTCGAAGATCACGTCTCGAGCCTTGCCGATCAGTTCACCAAGCTGTCGTCCCTTCGCAAGGATATCGCCGGCCTGTTCGACAAGCTGAGCAGCGCGGTCAACTCGTCCTCGCATTGAGCGCTGGCGGCAGTGTCAATCGCGACTGCCCGTTGCTCTTTGCGCGACCGCTCAGCGCGCCGATCGCGACGGTGCGCGTGTTGCTCAGACCTGCCGAGGTCAAGTAGGCCGTAGATCGCAATCGGAAAAATGGCAGCCATTGCGATCGACGGCACCGCGCGATCGCGAGAGAATTGTGCGGCTTTAACTGATCGCGGACGCCGCTTGGACACGCCGCTTCCTGCTCGATTTTTCCGCCGGCGCGCAAATGCCGATCTATTTGGCCGCAGTGCATGGCAGGCTCTCGTCGCGCAATTCCCCTTGCGGAAGGGATGTCCGGTCGGGCAGATTCCACCCGAACGACAGCGCGCCGGGGCAACGCGTCGCGTCGGTAGGGAGAGCAGCATGAAGCGCGTCTTTTATTCGAGCCTTGCGGCGATGGCGGTCGCCGCTTTCGTGGTCACGAGCCCGGCGCGGGTCAGCGCGCAGAGCGTTCACGTCAGCAAGCACGATATCGGCGGCGTGGTCACCGGACCGCACGGACCGGAAGCCGGCGTCTGGGTGATCGCGGAAACCCACGACCTGCCCACCCGCTTTGCCAAGATCGTGGTCACCGACGACCGCGGCCGCTACGTGGTGCCCGATCTGCCGCAGGCCAAGTACGAGGTCTGGGTTCGCGGTTACGGCCTGATCGATTCACCCAAGGTCGAAGCCGCCCCGGGCAAGCACTTGAATCTCACCGCCGTTCCGGCGCCGAATGATGCGGCCGCCGCGCAGTACTACCCGGCGATCTACTGGTTCGCCATGCTGAAGATCCCGCCGGCCAGCGATTTTGGCGGCAAGAGCGACATTCCTGCCAACGTCACGCAGCAGCAATACATCACGGCGATCAAAAATCAGGGCTGTGTCGGCTGTCATCAGCTCGGCCAGCTCTCGACCCGCACGATTCCGGCGGCCTTCGGCACGTTCAAGAGCGGCGAGGAGGCCTGGGCGCGGCGCATTCAGTCCGGCCAAGCCTATCCGAACATGATCAACATCATGGGCAGCTTCGATAACGTGCCGCTCAAATATTTCGGCGAGTGGACCGACAGCGTCGCCAACGGCGCCTTGCCGTCCGATAAGCCGCCGCGGCCGACCGGCATCGAGCGCAACGTCGTGGTCACGATCTGGGACTGGAGCACCGACAAGAAATATCTCCACGACCTAATCTCCACCGACAAGCGCAACCCGACGGTCAACGCCAACGGCAAGCTCTACGGCTCCGACGAATATTCGAGCGATCACCTGCCGGTGCTCGATCCGAAGACCGGGCAAGTGAGCTACATCACGCCGCCCGAGAATCCGAGCGTGCCCGAGGCGCTGGGGCCGGGACACGCCGCCGCGGCAAAGCCGATCGCGCCGTCCGCCTATTGGGGCATGGAGCAGATCTGGGACACAAGGGTGAACAATCACAACAGCATGTTCGATTCCGAGGGCAGGCTGTGGCTCACCGGCACCAATCATGCGCCTGGCACGCCGGCCTACTGCCGCAAGGGCTCGGATAATCCTTATGCCAAGGTCGATCCGATCGCCGAGAACGAGCGCCAGCTCGTGATGTACGATCCGAAGACGCAGAAGTTCACCTTCATCGACACCTGCTACGGCACTCATCACGACCAATTCGGCTTCGACAAGGACAACACCTTGTGGACCAGCGGTGGCGGCGAGCGCGCCGGCTGGCTCGACACCACGGTGTTCGACGAGACCGGCGACGTGCAGAAGGCGGAGGGCTGGGCGCCGTTCGTGCTCGACACCACCGGCACCGGCAAGATCACCGCCGAGTTCAACAAGCCGGGCCAACCGGTTGATCCGAAGAAGGATACGCTGCTGGGCGGCTCGGGCACCTACGCGGTGATGCCGAGCCCGGTCGACGGCTCGGTCTGGTACACGGTCAATGTGTTCGCCGGCCCCGGCGGCATCGTGCGCTTCGATCCGAAGACCAAGCTGTCAGAGTTCTACAAGATCCCGATGCCGGGCTTTGGTCCGCGCGGCGGCGACATCGACAGCAAGGGCGTGGTCTGGGTGTCGCTTGGCAGCGGCCACCTCGGCAGCTTCGACCGCAGCAAGTGCAAGGGTCCGCTCAATGGCCCGCAGGCGACCGGCGATCAGTGCCCCGAGGGCTGGACGTTCTACAAATATCCGGGCCCGGGCTTTGCCGGCATCGGCGATAACAGCGCCGAGGCGAGCTACTACACCTGGGTCGATCAGCACAACGCCGTCGGGCTGGGCAAGGACGTGCCGATTTCCACCGGCAACGAGAACGACGGCTTCGATGCGCTGGTCAACGGCAAGATGATCGTGCTGCGCATCCCGTATCCGATCAGCTACTACGCCAAGGGGCTTGATGCCCGCATCGATGACCCCAATGCCGGCTGGAAGGGCAGGGGCCTGTGGTCGGCGGAAGGCGACCGCACGCCCTGGCTCAAGGAAGGCGGCAAGGGCGAAAAGCCGATCGTGGTGCACATCCAGATACGGCCCAATCCGCTGGCGGATTGAGCGAACTCAATTTTGCTCCGAGCAAAGCCGCCCGGCGCCGATCGCGCCGGGCGGCTTTTTGTTGATCCGCTGACGTTATCTGATTTCGCCTCGAACACTGTCAAAACAAAAAGACCCGGCGCAAGGGGCCGGGTCTTTTGA
>JASHVN010000302.1 GCA_030044555.1 Xanthobacteraceae bacterium
GCGGATCTCGCCGAACGAGTAGCGATCGGCAAGATCGGCGATGGCGTCCATCTGTTCGGCGGTGCAATCGCCCGGAGTGCCGCCTGCCGGCTTGAGCGACAGGGTGACGATGGCATAGCCGGGCATTTTATGATTGGCGACCGCGTTACCCATCCAGGCATCGAACGCGCGGTCGGCGCGGCGTGCCGCGGCAAGCGCCGGCGGATTGTCTTCGAGCCGCTCGTAATCCGGATAGCGAAAGCGCGTGGTGATCTCGTCGATCATGACGGGATCGAGCGCCAGCTCTCCGTCCTTGACGGCGCGCCATTCGGCGTCGACTTCCTTGGCGAAAGCCTCGGCGCCGAGTTCGTGCACGAGGATCTTGATGCGCGCCTTCCAGATATTGTCGCGGCGGCCGAACTGGTTGTAGGTGCGCAGCACCGCCTCGACATAGCTGAGCACGTCGCGCCTGGCCAAGAACGGCTTGATGGTCTGGGCCAGGAACGGCGTGCGGCCAAGTCCGCCGCCGACCATCACCTCGAAACCGGTCTCGCCGGCATCGTTGCGATGCAGCCGGAATGCGAGATCGTGAATGCGCAGCGCGGCGCGGTCGTGGCTGGAGGTCCCCACGCAGATCTTGAACTTGCGCGGCATGAACGAAAATTCCGGATGCAGCGTGACGTGCTGGCGGATGAGTTCGGCCCAGATCCGCGGATCCTCGATCTCGTCGGGCGCCACGCCGGCCCATTGGTCGGTGGTGATGTTGCGCACGTTGTTGCCGCTGGTCTGCATGCCGTGCAGGCCGACGCTCGCCAGATCCGCCATCGCATCCGGCAGTTCTTTGAGCTTGATCCAGTGAAACTGGATATTCTGCCGCGTGGTGAAATGGCCGAAATCGCGGTCGTAGCGGCGCGCGACATGCGCCAGCATGCGC
This sequence comes from Xanthobacteraceae bacterium, assembly GCA_030044555.1. Classification (GTDB taxonomy): domain Bacteria; phylum Pseudomonadota; class Alphaproteobacteria; order Rhizobiales; family Xanthobacteraceae; genus BOG-931. The sequence continues at coordinate 914 of JASHVN010000302.1, forward strand.
AGCTGCGCTGACGACAGAGTCCCATAGGGGATGGCAATGCGCAGCATGTAGGCGTGCAGCTGCAGATAGACGCCGTTCATCAGCCGCAGCGGCTTGAATTCATCTTCGGTCAGTTGGCCCGACAGCCGGCGCGCGATCTGATCGCGGAATTCCGCGACGCGTTCGGCGATCAAGAGCCGGTCAAGCTCGTCATAGACGTACATTCATGCGCTCCAGTCAGGCATGAGCTCCAGTCAAGACGCTGGACCTTGATCCAATTCGATTGAATCGGATCAAGGTCCAGATCTTTCCTTTGAGCATGATCTTATCCGAAAACCGGTTGCCACTTTTCGGGATCATGCTCTAGCCGCCTCTCGACCGTGGGCCCGCCGACGCGAATAAGCTCGCGCAAATTTCCCGGGCGGATTTCGCCATCCGCCGTAAGCTCCACCGGCGCCGGATAAGCGCCGACGGCCCTGATCTCGTCGCCGGCAGCCGCCGCCAGCAGTTCCTGCGCGGCCGACGCCGAGGTGGCGATAGCGGCTTCGCCGAGCCTGGTGGTCCAGCCGCCATCGGCGCGGCGGAAGACGACGGCTCCGTCGGCCAAACGGTTGGCGGTGATGACCACCGGGCTGGTGATCCTGATTTTCTGGTCCAGAGGCGATGTCATGCCGCGATCTCCGCAAATGCGCGTTCGGCGGCGGCGCGCCAGATATCCGACCGCGCCACAGCCTCACCGACGACCAACAAGCCGGGGCCGTCGGCGGCGCGCGCGGCAAGCGCCGCAATCTCATCGAGCCGGCCGACGAAATATTTGGAATCCTTGCGGGTGCCGCGAACGAGCACCGCCGCCGGCGTTCCGGGCTCGCGGCCGGCCGCGATCAAGCCATCGCGCACGGACGCGGCCTTGCCGAGGCCCATATAGACGACCAGCGTTATTTTCGGATCGGCGTAATTCGACCACACGATCTGCGCGTCGCCGTCGGCGTGCTGCGCACTGATGAACGTCAGCTGCGTCGCCTCGTGGCGCAAAGTCAGCGGCAAGCCGGCTTCCGCGGCGCAGCCCATGGCCGCTGTCACGCCCGGCACCACCACGACTTCAATTCCGGCCCTGCGCAGATAATCAAGCTCTTCGCCGCCGCGGCCGAAGATGAAAGGATCGCCGCCTTTCAGCCGCACCACTTTGAGGCCCCGCCGGGCGGCCTCGGCAAGATGTTCATTGATGGCGTCCTGGCCGATGCCCGGCTGGCCGCTGCGCCGGCCGACCGGAACGCGCTTGGCGTCGCGGCGCGCGCGTTCGAGAATTTCGGCGGTGACGAGTTCGTCATAGAAGATGATGTCGGCGTCCTGCAGAACCTGCAGCGCGCGCACGGTCAACAGATCGGCGTCGCCGGGGCCCGCGCCGACGAGAAAGACGATGCCCGCTTGCGCGTGCGCATCGTCTGGACGTTCGATGGCGCGCGCCAACGCGGCTTCCGCGTCGTGCCAATGGCCGCGCAAAGCCGCAGCGCCGATCGGGCCATCCACCACTCGCTCCCAAAAGTCCCGCAGCAGGCCGGCGCCGCGCCCGTGTCGCGCCTGCGCTACACGGGCGCGGAAGCGCCCCATGAGGGCGGCGAGATCGCCGATACGCTCCGGCAGCAGGGCCTCGATCCGCTCGCGCAGCCGCCGCGCGAGCACCGGCGATGCACCGCCGGTGCCGACAGCGACCACGACGTCGCCGCGATCGACAATCGCGGGGAAGATGAACGTGGACAGATCCGGACGGTCAACAACGTTGATCGGCACATGATGAGCCCGCGCACGCGCGGCAATCTCGTCGTCGAGGCCATCGCCCGCCGCCGATACCACTGCGACAAACTCGGAAAAGTCGGCGTGGCGCGGATCGGCAACAGAGACTTCGACATTAGTCCCGGCGCCCTCGGCACCATTTGCATACCAGCGCACGCTCGCTCCGGCCGATTGCAGGAGCCGCAACTTGTTGGCGGCCGCCGCGCCAGAGCCCACGAGAGCCACCCGCCCCTCGCGAAGGTCGAGAAATACTGGCAAGAAGCGCATGGCGTTAGATTCCTGGTATTGCAGAACGTATTTCCATATAGGAGTGAAAATCAGGTTTCAAATAGAAGAATATTCTACTGAGTTTTCGCAGCATAGCAGAACAATGCTCCATAAATCAGCCCAAAAGGAGATGCCCATAACGTGCCTGATTGAGCGGGCCGTGCCTGCAATTGCCGGGCCAGTGCCGATGCCGAAGTTCGCACATTGTGCGGCACGCTCCTTTGCGAACTTCGGAATCGAAGGACACCAGAACGCCACACTAGTCGACCGCCCCGCCGATTCCTGATAGCGAGGGTCCGCTTTCGCAAAATAGATCAGAAAGCGAGAGGGGACGTCCGCCCGTGAATACGCAAATTCGCCCGCCGCGCATTGGCCCGCAGCCGTGGGATGTGGTGCGCGACAAGCTCGACCAGTCGCTGCCGTTCGCCAACATGCGCGACACGCCATATTACCGCGACGCGGTGTGGGAGCAATTCTCTGCGAAAGAATATGCGCGCCGTTACGCCGCTTTGCGCGACAAGATGCGTGAGCACAAGCTCGACGCCGTCATCGTGCCTGGCGGCCCGAGCCACTGGAGTTTCGGCGGCGGCATGCTGTGGCTCACCGGCCATTGGGAATGGCACGCGCTCTCAAGCTACGTGCTGGTGCCGCGCGAAGGCGAGCCGACATTGATCTATTCGATGGGCGGCACCCATGCGGAAGCGGTGCGCCGCCAAGTCGAGGTCGCGGTCAAGGACGTGCGCCACAGCCGCAGCGGTCGTTACGCCGACGTCATGGTCGAGCGCATCCGCGAACTGAAACTCGAGCGCGGGCGCATCGGGCTGATGGAGGTCGATCCGCGCCACGCCGATTATCTGCCGGTGAACCAATACAACGTGCTGCGGGATAATTTGCCCGACGCCGAACTTGTCTTCACCAAGGGCTTCCTGCACGAACTCCTGTCCATCCACAGCGCCGAAGAGCTCGACTGCGTGCGCAAGGCTGGCGTGCTGTGCAGGAATGCCATGGACGCGATGGTCGCGCGCGCGGCCCCGGGCGTGAAGGAATACGAGCTGCGCGCGGCAGCGGGCGCCGCTATTCTCGAAGGCGGCGGCGATATCGACTTTCTCATCATTGGCTCGACGCCGATGGCAACCCCATCGATGATTTTCGGCAACCCGCGCCCGTCCGCGCGCGTGCTGCAGAAGGGCGACATCATCAATATGGAGCTGGCCGCCGGTTATCGCGGCTACACCGCACAGATCGGCTCGCCGATCTGCGTCGGCGAGCCGACCGAGATGGTGAAAAAGTTCTGGAACGACATCACGCTGCCCGGCTACCACCGCATCGTCGCCGAGATCGCGCCCGGCAAGCCGGCGGAGAATATGCGGCTCGCCAGCAAATTCTTCCGCGACAACGGCTATCAATCGCGGCCCACCCAGTGCCACGGCATCGATCTGGTCACCGACCAGCCGCATGTCGTTGCCGAGCACGTGGCAGCGGAGACGTTCGAGGAAATTCTCAAACCCGGCATGGTGATCATGGCCGAGCCCAATCCGATCACGCCCGACGGGTTGTTCGGCATCTTCCTCGGCCACACCTTCATCGTCACCGACGGCGGGCACGAAGTCGTCGACGACTTTCCGCTCGAGATCGCAGTGGCCGGCTCGTGAAGGCGGCGATGAGACGGCCCTAAAGCGCGATGATTTGAGGATGAATCGTCATCGCGCTTTAGCCCTTTATTTGCGCATGATCCCTCGGGTCAAGCACGAGGGCATGCTTTTCGGAAAACCGCTTCACACTTTTCCGGATCATGCGCTAGATCCATAATCCTGCGACAGCCAAACGAACGAGACTTGAGGGCACTGGAGGAAGAAGCGGCATGACATTGACGATACAGGCGCGGTGCGCGGCGACGCTTACGATCGCTCTCGCACTCGTGTTTGCGGCTGTTGCGAATAAGCCAGCTCTCGCCGCCTCGGCAACGCCGACCAAAATTACGATCTCCTACAGCGAGAAGATCGCTGACGAACTCTCACTGTGGATCGCCGAGGATGCCGGCTATTTCAAAGAGCATGGCCTCGACGTCACTGAGCTGTACCTGCCGAGCCAGCAAGGGCTTCCCGCACTGCTGACTGGCCAGGTGCAGATGGCGGCGATTGGCGGCGGAGACGCGCTCGCCGCTGCTGCGCAAGGGGTCAAGCTCAAATACGTTGCCAACCTTGCTCCGGTTTATACGTTTCAGTTTTGGGCGCGGCCGCAATATGCGCAGCCGAAATTGCTCAAGGGCCAACGCATCGGAATCACCAGCGCCAGTGGCTCGCTTTATATAGCGACCTTGTTGGCGCTGCAGCAGATCGGACTGCGGCCCACGGATGTTCAACTCACACCGCTCGGCAGCACGCCGAATGTCGACAGCGCGCTCTTCGCCGGCAGCATCGTCGCCGCTGCCTCGCACCCGCCCGCTACTTTGCGCTATCAACAGCAAGGTTTCGTCGACATGGTCGACCTCGCGCAGAAGCGGATACCCAACGTCAATACCGGGCTGCTGGTGTTGGATTCCTACACCCAGTCCAACCCCAAGATCGTCGCAGCGGCGGTGGAAGCCATCATTGAAGGGCTCCGCCGGGAGAAATCCGACAAGACCTATGCGGAAAACGAGCTGCGCCAGCATATGGGCATCAAGGACCAGGCCATGCTCGATTCCACCTATGATTTCTATGCCAACGAAGTGGCACCGACCGTGCCGCTGCCGGAAGCATCGCAACTCGAAGCCGCCAAAGAGGCTTTGAGTGCGACCAATGCAAAAATGAAATCCGTGGATCCATCATCTCTGATCGACCAGAGCTTCGTAAAAGCCGTGGCGGCGCGGCAGAACCTCAAATAACCAAAAGCTGCACCGAACACGGCCCAACGAGAAGAAACAAAGGTAGGAACTTCAATGCCGGTGATCGTACTGACGAACGAACAGGTGGGAGAGCTCCTGCCAATCGGCGCCTATGTGGAGGCCATTGAAGTCGCGTATCGCGAATACGGGTTGGGACGCGCCGTGAACCAGACGCGCACCGATCTCTACGGCGAGTCGCCCGCGGAAAACCAATACTGCGTGTTCAAATCGATGGTCGGCATGCTGCCGAAGGACCATGTCGTGGCGCTCCGTATCAATTCGGACGTCATTTCGTGGACCCGGCGCCAAGGCAATCTGCGCAAGGAAAAGGTGCCGGCGGCCGAGGGCGGACGCTGGGTCGGCTTGGTCTTCGTCTTCGATACGCTGACGGGCGAGTTGCGCGGCATCTTCCCCGACGGCGAGGTGCAGCGGCGCAGGGTCGGCGCCACCACGGCGGTTGCCGCCCGTCATCTGGCGCGATCCGATGCCAGGATCTTTGGCGTCTATGGCAGCGGCTCGCAGGCGGAAGGCGCCGTGCTGGCGATCGCTGCGGCTTTTCCGGACTGCGAAATACGGCTGTGGAGTCCGAATCGTAACAATCGCCAGGCCTTGGCGCAGCGCTGCCGGGGGCAGGGAATCAATATCGAGGCCGTCGACTCGCGCGAGCAGCCGGCGCGCGGCGCTGACGTCGTGGTGACCGCTACCAATGCGCTGGACCGTGTCGTCGAGCCGGAATGGATTGAACCGGGCGCATTGGTCGCGTGCGTAAAGGCGCAAGAACTGGGCCGGGACATTCTCAACAGCGCGGATCGCATTGTTGTTCACACGCGAGATCTCGATCCCATCAACTATGTGGCCGGCAAGAACCAGCCCTTCCGCGACACCGACTTCGTCGATACGCTGTTTGGCGCGGAGCGCGGTGACGGCGACGTTCGCGATCTTTTGAAGTCGCTCGCGGTGAGCACGCCCGATCTTGCCGATGTGGTCAGCGGGCGCGTTGCGGCGCGAGCGAAGCCAGGTGAACGCGTCGTCTTTCTCAACCCAGTCGGCACTGGGCTGCAATTCGCCGCAGTGGGCAGGCAGATTTTATCGGCGGCCGAACAGAAGGGCGTGGGTGAACGCCTCCCCACCGTCTGGTTTACCGAAGACATGCATCCCTAAGACACGCCCCCCTAAGACATGCATCGCTAAGACATGCACGGCTGAGTGTAGCGTTTCAGAAATACGCATGATTAATTGCCGCGGATTCCTTGTGTGGATTTCTGAATCAAAGCCACACCAAGTCTTCTCTGCGAATTTCGGACTCGGACACCGGAACGGATTGTGGAAAAAGAACGAATTGTGGAAAAGCGCGGGTAATTTCTTGTAAGCCGCGCGCCGGGCAGGCCTAAGTCGCCGCCGGAATGCGCGGTGGAAGTGGTGTCTGTAGGAATATCCAGTAAGGAGGCGAAGCCAGCGAGACTTTGCCTCTGCTGCGGCATGCCGGTGGCGACACCCAGCATACCCGCCTGCTGGGAGCACTGGACACTCCTCCCCGAAGGCCTGCGCTCATCGATCGTGACCAGCTATGGGCGAGGCGAGCTCACCCGCTACGCGGAAGGCTTGCTGGACGCCGTCACGCTGTGGCGCCAGGCAGGAGCGTGGCGCTCCCGGCGCGGAGCGATCGCGTCCAAGAAAAATACCAAGTCGACGACCGTGAACTCTCCAGAGGCGCGCCACGTCATTTTGTTTGTTGAGCGGTGGCCGCTCGTTGCCCGGCGCCGCTCCGGTCCTCGCTGCGAGCCGGAGCAACCCGCAACGACCGTTGTCGCCGACGGCCGCAGCACGCGTATGCGTGGGTAGCGCCGCGCAGTCCTGGCGTGGTTACCGAGGGGTTAGTGCCGCCTGATCGGCGGAGCCTTTGGCTCGCCGCCGACGGCTCAGTTCCGCGCGGCCAGGAAAGCGGGCCGTGGCCCGCCGCAGCGCCATGGCGCCATGCAGCCGGCCGACCGCTGCTTTCGTTCGGCCGCCTGATTGATCTCGATCAATATTGCGGCAACCGGCCGCCGCAATGGAACCTCGACAAGCACCCTGGAACGCTTCTAGAAGAAGCGGTAAACAAGAGCCGATAGCCGGGCCGGGACATTCCCCCATGATTGAGCGCACCAACTACCCCGTGAATTATCGCGCCTATTTCGCCGGTGCCCTCGACCGCCTGCATGACGAGCGGCGCTATCGCGTGTTTGCCGATCTCGAGCGCATCGCCGGCCGTTTTCCGCACGCCATCTGGCATGCGCCGGACGGACCGAAGAACGTCGTGATCTGGTGCTCCAATGACTACCTCGGCATGGGCCAGCATCCGAAAGTCATCGGCGCCATGGTGGAGACCGCGACCCGCATGGGCACCGGCGCCGGCGGCACCCGCAACATCGCCGGCAATAATCACCCGCTGGTCGAGCTTGAGCGCGAGCTTGCCGACCTGCACCACAAGGAGGCGGCGCTCGTCTTCACCTCCGGCTACGTGTCGAACGAGACCGGAATCTCGACGCTGGCGCGGCTGATGCCGAACTGCCTCATCCTGTCCGACGCCTGGAACCACAATTCGATGATCGAGGGCGTGCGCCAAGCGCAGACCGAGAAGCAGATTTTCCGCCATAACAACATGGCGCATCTCGAAGAGTTGCTTGCCGCTGCCGACCCGGCGCGGCCGAAGCTGATTGTCTTCGAGAGCCTCTATTCGATGGACGGCGATATCGCTCACGTGAATAAAATCTGCGATCTTGCCGAGCAATACGGCGCCATGACCTATGTGGACGAGGTGCATGCGGTCGGCATGTACGGCGCCCGCGGCGCCGGCATTGCCGAGCGCGACGGCGCCATGGGCCGCATCGATGTGATCGAGGCCACGCTGGCCAAAGCCTTCGGCTGCGTCGGCGGTTATATTGCCGCAAGCTCCGCCGTCATCGACGCCGTGCGTTCTTACGCACCGGGCTTCATCTTTACCACGGCGCTGCCGCCGCCGGTCGCGGCCGCGGCGACCGCCGCCATCCGGCACCTAAAGACATCGCAATGGGAGCGCGAGCGCCATCAGGAGCGCGCCGCCCGCACCAAGTCCGTGCTGTCGGCGGCACGGCTGCCGGTGATGCGCAGCCCCACGCACATCGTGCCGGTCTTCGTCGGCGATCCGGAGCGCTGCAAACAGGCGAGCGATGTGTTGCTCGCCGAGCACGGCATCTACATCCAGCCGATCAATTATCCGACGGTGCCGAAAGGTACCGAGCGGCTGCGCATCACGCCGAGCCCCTACCACGACGACGCCTTGATCGACGCGCTCGCCGAAGCGTTGGTGGACGTATGGCAGCGGCTCGATCTACCGCTGAATGCGAGTGCGCTCGCGGCGGAGTAGCGCCGCCGGCGCTCGTTGACTCTCATATCCGCAACGCAGCCGGGCCTCGCAGCTCGACGATCATCTGGGCACACGCGTCGGTCGTATCCTGATCGTAACTCCGTGCCACGGAACGCCCGAATATCGGTAGGCGAGATGCGGCAAGCAGTTGCCGTGCCGGTCGCAGACCGGATAACCAAAAAGTCCAGGCCGGATATACGTAAAATCGTACGGCCCATAATCGTGGACGTAATCGCAGTGTGGCGCACAATCGATTTGCGCCCATGCGGCTCCCGATTGCAGCAGAAAGAAACCCAGAAGGGCTGCAGCGAAAGTTCTGCGCATCTTTTTCTCCCGCGTTAAACCAGCGAACGGGCAAACAAACCGGTTGGGTCGTCACGACGGCAGGCCGACGTCTTGCAAACGACAAGGTCCGCTTCCAGCCGACACCGCCATTATGATCCAACGTCGAGCCGGACGAGAAGTGCCAAATCGGCTTTAGCCGTAGAAGCGCTCTGCTATGCTCCAATGACCGCGCCCGAGATGAGGCCCGGCCTATGCGGGTGAGGACGAATGGCATCGAGCGCGAGGATGGCGATTGTCGGCGGCGGGCTTGCCGGACTTGCAGCCGCACAGGCGCTGAAGGCCTTCGGGATGAAGGCGGACGTTTTCGAGGCCGCTGCCGCGCTGGGCGAGATCGGCGCCGCGGTCAACATCAGTCCGCAGGCCGTCAAGGCGCTGCAGGCGATCGGTCTCGGCGACAAAATCGCCGCGGTCGGCACGGCATCGCCCGGCATCTACACGCGCAACATGCAGACCGGCGAGTTCCTCGAATTCCACGACCGACATAAGGCGGGACAAAGGTTCGGCGCTCCCTATTACACCTTTCACCGCGCCGATCTGCTGGACGCGCTGGCCGGCGGGCTCGATCGCGGCGCCATCCATCTTGGACATCGCCTCACCGGAATCGAAGAGCGAAGCGACCGTGTCATGCTCGCCTTCGACAATGGCGCCCGCGCCGACGCCGAATATGTGATCGCCGCCGACGGCGTGCGCTCGGCGATCCGGCAGGCTTTGTATGGCGCCGACAACCCGACCTATACGGGCCAAATGGTTTGGCGCGCGCTGTTAAACAGCAGCGATGTGCCATTCGAGGCGATCGAGCCGACCGGGCATGTGCAATGGGTCGGGCCGGGCTGTCATCTGCTGGCTTATTACATCCGCGGCAACAAGCTGGTGAATATCGTCACCCAGGAGGACACCGACAAATGGGTCGAGGAAGGCTGGTCGACCCGCGGCGATCCCGATGAGATGCGGTTGAGCTTCCCCAACCCCGAGCCGCGGCTCAAGACGCTGCTCGGCATCGTCACCGAGTGCTCGAAATGGGGCCTGTTCACGCGGCCGCTGACGCAGAACTGGGGCCGCGGCCGCATCCAGCTCATCGGCGACGCCGCGCACGCGATGCTGCCCAATGCCGGGCAAGGCGCCGGCCAGGCGTTCGAGGATTCCTACATCCTCGCGCGCTGGCTCGAAGCTTGCCGCGATCCGGCCGAGGCCTTTGTCAATTTCCGCCGCGTCCGCATTCCGCGCGTGCACGGGGTGCAGCGGCTCTCCATCTCCAATGCCCGCTTCAAGCATATGCGCGATGCCGCAGCGCAGAAGGAGTCGATCGCCGCCGGCAAAAGCAGCGTCCACGGCAACGCCGACTGGGTCTATGGATACGACGCCGTTGGCGAATGGGACAAAGAGCCTTTGGTTCCCGCCGCCTATGCGGCGTGAGGCGGAGCTTGTCGTGCCGGGCACACGGGTCCGGCCTTTGGCCGGCCCGAGTATAAATCTCGTGCCGGGCAGCCACGTCTTAAATGCCGAGCACTCAGAAGACGTGGATGGCCGGGGACAACAAGCCCGGCCATGACGCTCACTCGACCGACATGACTCTCATTCAACCGAACTTTCATTCAACCGAGATATGTGTCGTCGCCACGATCTTGCTCCAGCGCAGCTGCTGCTGCGCCAGATAAGACGTCAGCTGTTCCGGCGTCGCCGGTTCGGCCTTGGCGCCGATCTTGGCAAAGGCGGCCTTGACCTGATCGCTGGCGAGCGCGCGCGCCGCTGCGTCCGCGAGCCGATGCCTGACGCCGGTGGGCGTACCCGGAGGCGTGACGATGAAATTGATCGACGCGGTGACGAACTGATCGAATCCGCTCTCCTCCATGGTCGGAATATCCGGCGCCAGCGCGCTGCGGGTCGCGCTGGTCACGGCGAGACCGCGCAGGCGGCCGTCGCGGATATAAGGCAGCATTTGCGTCACGGTCGAGAAGAAGATCTGAACCTCCCCGCCCAAGAGGCCGATCAGCGCCGGACCGCCGCCCCGATAGGGAACGTGGACCATGTCGATATGCGCGCGCGCTTTCAGCAATTCGCCTTCAAGATGCGGAAGCGAGCCGACCCCGGCCGAGCCGTATCTGAGCATGCCCGGTTTGGACTTTGCCAGGCTGACGAGTTCGGCGACGGAATGAACCGACAAAGACGGACTCACCGTCAGCACTTCGGCACTTTCGGAAAGTCCGGCAACAGGCGCGAATGTCTGTGCCGTGTAACCTGCATCCTTGTAGATCAGCGGCGCGATAAGGAGCGTGCTGGTGCTGCCCATCAACAGCGTATAGCCGTCCGGTTCGGCGCTCAGGACCGATCTGGCGCCGATCATTCCGGCGGCACCGCCGGCGCGATTCTCAACGACAACCGGCTGCCCGAGAGCGGCGCCCATTTGCTCCGTCAGCAGACGGGCCATGATGTCCGGTGGACCGCCTGGCGGCGACGGCACGACAAATTTGATCGGCCGGTCGGGGAAGGCTTGCGCGCCTTGCAAAATGAGCAGCTGCGCCAGGCACACGAGCAAAGCGCCGAGCATTTTCCGCGTCATGGCTTCCCCCCTGCGGATTTCGGCGCTGATGAATCGCGGCCGATGATCCGCAGCGGCACTCTACGACGGCCGCGCGCTCCTTCAAAGTTTCCGTAACCGGGAGAGGGCAGAGCGCGCCGGCTCGCCCTAGCCCCACACCTCGCCGGCGATGTCGACCACCATGCGCAGCTTCGCCCATTGCTCTTCTTCGGCGAGCACGTTGCCTTCTTCCGTGGAGGCGAAGCCGCATTGCGGCGACAGGCAGAGCTGATCGAGGCTTGCATATTTGGTCGCCTCGTCGATGCGCCGCTTGACGTCGTCTTTCTTTTCCAGCGCGCCCGATTTGGTCGTAATCAGACCGAGCACGACGATCTTGTTCCCCTTCGGCAAAAAGCGCAGCGGCTCAAAGCCGCCGGCACGCGCGCTGTCGTATTCGAGAAAGTAGCCGTCGTAGTTCAGCTGGCCGAGCAAGGTTTCGGCGACCGGCTCGTAGCCGCCCTCGGAAATCCAGGTCGAGCGGAAATTGCCGCGGCACACATGGGTGGTGATCACCATGTCGGCCGGCTTGCCTTCGAGCGCGCTGTTGATGACGCGGGCATAATCCTGCTGCAGGCGATCGGCGTTGAGCCCGCGCTCGCGCGCCTTTTTCAGCTCCGCCTGCGAGCACAGATACGCCCAGGCGGTGTCGTCGAATTGCAGATAGCGGCAGCCGGCATCGTAGAAACCGTGGATCGCCTGCCGGTAGGTCTTGGCCAGATCGTCGAAGATGGCGTCGCGGTCGGCATAGAACTTGGTATCGACCGAGTTCGGCTCCAGGCGGAAGTGCAGCGTCGCCGGGCTCGGGATGCACATTTTCGGCGTGACGTGCGTGTGGCTTTTCAGAAACTTGAAGTGCTCGATCATCGGGTGAGTGGTGGAGAAGCCGAGCTTGCCTTTGACGCGGATGCTCTCCATGCGGCTCTGCACGCCGTGAAACTGGATGCCGTGATCGAGCGTGTAGCGCTCCATGCCGTCGAGCAGGCCGTAGAAATCAAAATGCCACCACGAGCGGCGAAATTCGCCGTCGGTGGCGACCTTCAGCCCGGCCTCCTCCTGCTTTCTGATGATCTTCTCGATCTCGCGGTCTTCAACCTCTTTCAGCTGCGCGGCGCTGATCTCGCCTTTCTCATGTTTCGCCCGCGCCTCCTTGAGCGGCGCAGTACGCAAAATCGAGCCGACCACGTCGGCACGGAACGGCGGCTTCGTCCTCGTCATCAGCGTTTCTCCTCAAATTCTTGGGTTGCTAACAAGCCGGGTCCGCGGACTTCGTCAACGCAAAACTGTTGCCCCAAAACACGCGATTATTGGGCCATATCCCAATGGGCATGCGTCCGATCGATCATCGGAATGCGATGTGAGGTCCTGCGACGATTTTTAATCAAGAGATGGAGGGCTCGGTTGCGGCCAGGCGAGTCCTCACAACTGAGTTCAAGATTTCTGCCTTACCTGCGCCTGAGCCGGCGCATTCGAATACGGCCAGGCTCGATGACCGAAAAGTGACCTGCCCAATCATCGCGCGTCATGATGAGGGCAGCGAGACCTCGGCCGCCGTCCTCGCCCGGCTTGGGTATTGGTGTTCGCAGTAAAACGACGCCGCACCCAGCCGGCAGAACAGTCTGTCCGGCGAGCTCGCCAAAGTCCTTATCGAACGTGAGCAAAACGCGTTCCTCCCGCACCGCCCAAGTCAACACCTCCGTGTCGCCTGCACCCGGCTTCGCGAGCCTCACCCAAACCACATCCTGCCCTGCTGCCCGAAGAGCGGCGACAGCGGGACCTGGAAAGTTCTCGTTGGCGAGGAAACGCATCAGGCTGCGCTCGGAAATACCTTCTCCGAGCTGAGCACATCATGCGCATAGGCGAGGCATGCGATGACATCCTCGTGGACGATGCCTGGATAGCTTCCCAAAATGTCAGTCTCGGTCCATCCCCCGGCCAGGAGACCGATGATGAATTCCACGGAAAGCCGCGTGCCGCGAATAACAGGCTTGCCGGCAAGCACGTCGGGATCGAGTGTGATGCGAGGATGCTCAGCCATGGCGGATGTCACCTTGAAGTGGCAACGTCATATTACGCGAATTCATCGCCTAAAGCCTCACACCTCGATCGTCACCTTGCCGTCGACGATGATCACCGGATAGGTCTTGACCGGCACCATGCAGGGCGGCGCCACCACTTCGCCGGTGCGGATATTGAACTGGCCGTTGTGGAAGTTGCACTCCACCACGTCGTCCTCGATGTAGCCTTCCGACAGCGAGCCCGGCCCGTGCGTGCACAGGTCGTCGGTGACGAAGAACTCGCCCCCGACATTGAACACCGCCAGCGTCAAGCCCTCGGTCTCGACCTTGAGCGCCGCGCCCGGCGCGACATCGTCGGTGGAGCACAGTTCTATGCGTTTGGCGCCGGACATCTGCGAAAACCCTGACCTTCCCTGTTTGGACCGGCGTCCTTATACAGGACGCGGCAGGTAATGAAATATCCGCGCCAGGGCGCTAATACCCGAGGACGCTAATACCCCAAGACGCTAATACCCCAGGGCGCTAATACCCACGACGCTAATACCCCCTGGCGCTATATCCAGACCACGCGGAAGGCGCGTACGGAGACAATAATGCAGAGTGAATCGGCGCGGATGAGTTCGGCGGCGGAAGCCAAATTTCGCATCGACCGGCCCAACTCGCAGCCGCGCGCCGTCAAGGTGATCGCGCTCGACGGCCCGAGCGAACGGGTGGTCAAGGCGCTGGCGGCGGCGCCCTGGCAGCGGGCGAGCTTCCTCACCGCCTCGGCATTCTCCGGCGCGCCCTCCCGCGACAAGCCGTTCTCCATGGGCGGCTGGCTCAACGACCTCGCCGGCCGCACCAAGGATTTGGTCGACGAGGTCAATTCGGCCGATCTGGTGGTGATGGTGGCGACCGCCGGTGAAAGCGCCGCCGCCGCGGCGATCATCGGCGAAGCCTGCGCCGTCAAGCACGTGATGACCACGGCGCTGATCCTGGGCGGCGCCAATTCGAGCGACGAGACGCTGTCGAAAATGCTGGCGCAGCTGCGCCCGCACGCCATGATGCTGGTGATCTCCAGCGCCGACGAATACGTCAAGGATATGCTCACGGCGTTGCGCGCCTGAGCCTGCGGCGCGCACTCCATGCCCGATCAGCAAGCCGAAAAGAAAGTCGTTGTGGTCGGCGGCGGCCCTGCCGGCGTGTTCGCCGCCATCGAGGCCAAGCGCACCGATCCCGCATTGCAGGTTTTGCTGCTCTCCGACGAGGCGTGCGAGCCCTACGAAAAGCCGCCGCTGTCGAAGGCGGTGCTCACCGGCAAAGCGCTGCCCGAGCACGCGCTCATTGCCGGTCCCAAGGGCATGGCTGTGCATGGCGTGACGCTCGCATGCGCTCCCGTCACCGCCATCGACCGCGCCACGCGCGAAGTCATTGCCGCCGACGGACGGCGCTTTCGCTACGATGCGCTGGTGCTGGCAACCGGGTCGCTGGTGCGCGAGCTGTCGCAATTGCCGCTCGGTATGCCGCGCGTGCATTACCTGCGCACCGAGGCCGACGCCCGGCCTCTCGCCGCGGCGCTGCGCGACTGCAAACATCTCGTTGTGGTCGGCGGCGGGCTGATCGGACTGGAAGTGGCGGCCTCGGCGACAGAGCTCGGCATCCGCACCACCGTGCTGGAAGTGGCGCCGCGCATCTTGGGGCGCGTATGCGACGAGGACACCAGCGCCTTTATCGCCGAAGAACACCGCCGGCATGGTGTTGATCTGCATACCGCCACAGCGATCGTCGGCGTGCGCAGTGCCACTGACGGCATCGAGATCGAGACCAGCGCGGGCGCCATCCTGTCGGCCGACGCGGTCGTTGTCGGCACCGGCGTGAAGCCGAACGATGCGCTCGCCGCCGCCGCCGGACTGAAGACCGACGGCGGCATTGTGGTCGACGAACATTGCCGCACCGCCGACCCGGCGATCTTCGCCGCCGGCGACGCCGTGCGCTTTCCCGCCCCGCACGGCCTCATCCGCCTGGAAAATTGGAAGCATGCCCAGGACCAGGGCGCGATCGCCGGCCGCAATGCGGCGGGCGGCAGCGAAGTCTATCGCACCGTGCCATCGTTCTGGTCGGAGCAGTACGATCTCTATATCCAGGGCGTGGGCTTTCCACCGCCGCAGCCGACGGAGCGCATCCGCCGCCCGCTTGCGGGCAAGAGCCTGCTGCTCTTTGAAATCGCCGACGGCATCCTGGTTTACGCCATGGGTATCAACGCGCAGCGCGATCTTGCCGCCGCGCGCCGGCTGATCGAACGCCGCATCCCGGTCGATGCGGCGGCGCTTGCCGATCCGAGCCGGCCACTGGCGTCGTTGCTGAAGGCTAATGCGTAACATGCGCCGGATTGACCACGCGTCCGCGGCGCCACAACGTTATCGTGAATTGCCGGATTAACTCCGGTAACGACTCAAAAACGGAGCCATTATGAAATTTTCCGGCGAGCTGACGGTCAAGGCGCCGCGCGCTGAGGTTTACAAAGCCGTGCGCGACGCGCGCTTTTTCGCCTCCTGCGTCGAAGGCGTGCAGGATCTGCAAGAGACCGCACCCGACACCTATTCCGCCGTGTTCGCGACCAAAGTTGCCTACATGAATTTCAAGTTCAAGGTCACGGTCCAGGTGGTGCGCGCCGACGAGCCGAACGAGATCGAGGCCAAGGTCGAAGGCATGCCGCTCGGCATCGTCGGCCGGCTCGCCGCGACATCGATCACGCGGCTCACCGAAGCCGGCGACGAAACAAAAATCAGCTACGACGTGGACGCGGCCTTGGCCGGTAAACTCGGCAGCATCGGCCAGCCGGTGCTGCGCTCGAAAGCCAAGGAGATGGAGCGGCAATTCGCCGCGCGCCTCGCCGCCGCTTTCGCTGCTCCTGAGACGCCGCCGGCATGACCGAAACCGCCACCATCGAAACCGACGTGCTGGTCATCGGTGCCGGCGCCGCCGGCATGTATGCGGCGATCGAGGCGGCACGCGGTGGCGCGAGCGTGATGCTCGCCGACCGCAGCCTGATCGGCCGCGGCGGCGCCACCGTGATGGCGCAGATGACGGTTGCGGTGGCGCTTGGCGAAGAAGTGCCTGACGATCCACGGGATCACTATAAAGACACCGTCGCCGCCGGCCGTGGGCTGTGCGATGAGCCGCTGGCGCAGCTGCTCTGCGAAGAGGCGCCCGCTTGCATCCGCGAGCTTGATCATTGGGGCGTCGGCTGGGCGCGCAAGGACGGCCACATCACCGCGACGACGGCGCCCGGCCACGACCGGCCGCGCTGTGTCTATGTCGATTTCATCAATACCGGACCGGCGGTGTCGAAGACGCTGCGCGCCGAGATCGCCCGACATCAGAAAAACATCCGCAAAGCCGGCGATCTCTGCATTGTCGATCTTGCCGTGCGCGACGGCGAATGCGCGGGCGCAGTCGCCTGCCATCTGCCCTCCGGCGCGCCGGTGGTCATCGCGGCCAAAGCCACGGTCCTGGCGACCGGCGGGCTGACGCGCTTGTTTGCTCGCAACAGCGCCTCGGCCAATATGGGCGGCGATGGCTACGCGCTGGCGCTGCGGGCCGGTGCAACGCTGATCGACATGGAGTTCGTGCAGTTCTTCCCGATCGGCCATCTGGCGCCGCGGCTGATCGGTATGGACCCGATCATGTGGGATCCGTTTCGCTACAAGCTCGGCGGCCGGCTCCTCAACGGCCGCATGGAGGAGTTCACCTCCGCGTACGGCTCCGACGAAGACGGCAAATACGTGCTCACGCGCGATCTCGCGACCTACGCGATCCTCAAGGAGGTCGAAGCCGGGCGCGGCTCGCCCCATGGCGGCGCTTATCTGTCCTTCGAGCATTGCTCGCCGGCCGATCTGCGCGCGGCTTTCGGTCCGGTGATCGATCGGCTGGCGGCGAACGCCATCGATCTCACCCGCATGCCGGTCGAGGTGGCGCCGATCGCGCATTACCATATGGGCGGCGTGAAGGCCGATGCAGACATGAGTGCCGCCGGTGTGCCGGGTCTCTACGTCGCCGGCGAGGTGGTCGGCGGCGCCAACGGCGCCAACCGGCTGTCCGGCAACGCGCTCACCGAGGCTTTTGTGTTTGGCCGCCGCGCCGGACGCAGCGCCGCCGCGCGCGCGCAGCAAACGATGCGCCGCGCGCTTGGGCCGCAGGAGGCCGCGGCCGCGCTCGATCTGGTTCGCTCCGGCGCTACGCCGCGCGACGCCGTCAACAGCGCGAACCTGATCACGCGCTTGCAGGCGGCGATGGCTGACAATGTCGGCCCGCTCCGCACTGGCGCGAAACTTCGCCAGGCGCTCGCCGCCATCGCGGCAATCGCCGGAGACATCGGCGACCGGCCGCCCTACCACGGGGATGGCCTATTCGATACCGAGCGGCTCGACTGGTTCGATCTGCGCAATATGCTCACGGTCGCCCGCGCGGTTGCTACCGCAGCGCTGCAGCGCAGCGAAAGCCGCGGCGCCCATCAGCGCGAGGACTTCCCGCAAACGCAACCGCGCTGGCAGCTTCACCAGAGCGTGCGCCTTATCGGCGGCGAGCTCCAGATCTCGGGCGCGCCGGCCCCAGCCGAGGCTTTGGCGCCATGACGGCGACCGCCACGCTCAAGATCTGGCGCGGCTCAAGCCGCCAGCACGGCGAGTGGCAAATCCACGAAGTGCCGTTCGAGCCGGGGCAGTCGGTGCTCGACGGCTTGCGCTGGCTGCGCGCCAACAAGGACCCGACGTTGGCGATCCGCTTCTCCTGCATCAATGCCAACGCCTGCAAGGAATGCATGATCCAGGTCGACGGCGAGACCGTCTATGCCTGTACGGCGCGGCTCGAGCCTCGGGACATGACGCTCGCCCCGCTGCCAAATAAGCGCCTCATCCGCGATCTGGTTACTGAGATCGCGCCCCCGAGCGAGCGCTTCAGCCCGCCCTAGCTCCCTGCCCAGGAGATTCGCCGCGGCATGGCGAAATATGGCATTTTAAAGGCGAGCCCTGCGTTTTCCTAGGGGATGGTTAACCAAATCATCAAAAAGCTGCCGCAATGATCCAGCAGGTGTAAGGTCACAGTCTGCCCGATCTCGGGGGTCGGGGTCGCCTAACGCACTTCCCGTTCGCACGCGCCACCGCAGTGGAGGCCGTCGAACCCTGTTGAGCGAAGGACGAGGACATTGGGGGCGCAAGGGGTAATGAGGGCGAGGACTGCGTGGGCTGACCATTCGCCGGCATACGACGACCCGGAGCCCATCGTATCGGTCGCGTCTCCGCAGCAGATTTTGTCTTTGCCAATAACGCTGCCGCAGCAGCTCTTGGGCGCCGCGGCGCTCACTTGTGTCGCCTTGAGCTGTGCGTGGGGCATTTGTGCCAATCTTGGCGGCGCTGCCGCCGACAATGGCGAAGCGATGCGGTCCGACAAGCTGGTCTTTGCCGCAAGCCGTGGCGATCGGCTGGAAGCCGACGGCGTGCCGGGACCGGCGTCCGCCAACATCCATATCTCTTCCGCCTTCGACGATCGCTTCTCGGCGGCATTCCCGCCGGGCGTGTTCTTGGGCGACAGGTCTTTGGCCGGCGAATCAGTGGCGTACGACCCGGCGCTGCCAATGGGTAATGACCACCACGTCGCCGCGCTGACGCCTCCACCCGCGCCACTTTCGCTCTCGCCGCGCTTGCGGCGACACGCCAGGCTGCCGCTGCCCGAAACCGAGCAGCAGACCGAAACGGTCGCCAGCGCGCCGCCCGAACAGCCGTCGCTTTTCGAGAGAATTTTCGGCAGGTCGACGTCTTCGATCTTCACGAAGCTATACGGGCCGCCGCCCTCCAAGGTGACGCTTGCTTACGCGGAAGACGGCGTCGCCGGCGACGGGACCAACGTCACCACCGGTCTCTACGACCGGCAGACCGCCGTCTACGACATCTCCGCCCATAAGGTTTATCTGCCGGATGGCACCACGCTCGAAGCACATTCCGGTTACGGCTCACGGCTCGACGATCCGAGTTCTGCCCCGGTGAGGGATCTCGGCGTCACGCCGCCCGATATTTACGATCTGCAGCCGCGCGGGGCCATCTTCCACGGCGTGCACGCATTGCGTCTGCTGCCTGAGGATCAGGCAAAAGTCTTCGGCCGCGCCGGCCTGCTGGCCCACACCTACATGCTCGGCCCCAACGGCCAGTCGAACGGCTGCGTGTCGTTTAAGGACTACGACACCTTCCTGCAGGCCTACGAGAACCACGAGATCACGCGGCTCGCGGTCGTTTCCCGCATCGACTGACGCGCGCATTGCGCAGCTACGCGTATTATGGTCCTGCGATGGACATCGTCGTCAGGCAAATGCAGGCCGGCGATCGCGCCGTCTGGGCGCATATGCGCAATGCGCTATGGCCCGGAGACGGCGCGGTCGCGCATGCCAAAGCAATCGACGAACTAATCGATGGACTCTTGGCCGGGTCCGCGGCATGGGGCTTCATCGCGCAAGCGCCCGGCGGCGCCACCGGCTTCGCCGAAATTGCGATCCGCAACTACGCCAACGGTTGCGACAGCGCGCCCGTCGCGTTTCTCGAAGGCGTTTGGGTCGAACCGCAATACCGCCGCCGCGGCATCGGCACGCGACTGATCGCGCATGCCGAAGCGTTTGTCGCCGCGCGCGGCTTTCGCGAGCTGGGATCGGACACGCAGATCGACAACGCCGCTTCGCAGGCCGCGCACGTCGCCTGGGGCTTTTCGGAAACCGAGCGGGTCGTGTATTTTCGCAAGCTCTTGAAGCCGCCCGCCGGTTGAGTGTCTTCGATGCCGGCCGCGGGGAGTGCAACAACGGGGACGAATGAGGACGTAATGCCGATCACATCCAAATATCTTTTCGTCGTCTCGATGGACATCGACCCCGATAAAGAGGCCTTGTTCAACGAGGTCTACGACGTCGAGCACGTGCCCACTCTCCTCAAAGTGCCCGGCGTGCGCGCAGTATCGCGCATGGCCGGCGAGCCGTTCACGGTCTCGCTCGGCGGCGAAGAAAGGCGCGTCGAACACGACGGCCCGCGCTACAGCGCGCTCTATGAGATCGACGGCCCGCAGGTGCTGGTGAGCCCCGAATGGGCCAAAGCCGTCGAATTGGGCCGCTGGCCAACCCACGTGCGCCCTTTCACCCGCAACCGGCGCCATGCGCTTTACCGGCTGCGCTAGCGCATGATCCGGAAAAGTGTGGAGCGGTTTTCCGAAAAGCATGCCCTCGGGCTTGACCCGAGGGATCATGCGCAAACAAAGCGCTGAAGCGATATGATGATTCATCCTCACCATCATCGGGCTTTAGGCAGGAGCGTTCGCCCCAATATCGCTTCTAAGTCGGATTGGTATTCGCGACTGACCGGCGTTGTGTCTTGAACACGCCAATATGGGTATCCCGATATGGGTCTCGGTCTCCTCGTCCTGATCGTTATCGTGGTTCTTCTGTTCGGCGGAGGCGGCGGTTATTACGGCTACCATAGAGGCTATTACGGCGGCTCGGGCCACGGCCTGATATGGCTCGTCGTGATCCTCGTTGTTTTATTTCTGTTATTCGGCCACGGGCATCATTTCGGCCACCGCTTCTAGAGCATGGTCCCGAAAAGTGGATACCGGTTTTCGGAAAAGATCATGCTCCAACAATAAGCTAGAACATGATCCCGAAAAGCCTGCCCTCGGACTCGATCCGGGGGTGGATACCGGTTTTCGGATAAGCATGCCTTCGGGCTCGACCCCGAGGGATCATGCTCAAGGAAAATCGAGACCTTGGTCCGATTCAATTGAATCGGACCAAGGTCTGGTGGCTCGGATTGAGATGCGGCCTGCCGACCATGCAGCCTGCTGAAATCTCCGGGGAAGGGTGAGAGCCGCAGCCGGAAACTCCCGGCTAAATGGCTGGAACGCTCTTCGGCGCTCGCGCATTGATAGCGTGTGCGATAGCGAACCTAAGAGGGAGGCGATGCGCAGCCTCACCGGTGCGATGTGCGCCGGTTTTCGTGCTGAAAGGGCTGCGCGCGTGCGTCATGTCCGATAATCCTTCCCTTTCACATAAACCGGTGCTCGATGCCAATGCACGAGCGCTTCTTGGGCGGCAGCTGCGCAGTTACTACGACCGGCTGCGGCACACGACGGTTTCGGACTCCTTGGCGCAACTGCTGCACCAGTTCGAAACGGGCGCGATAGAAAACGATGACAAGCACCCGCCGGACGCAGCCCGGCAGGTCGACAACTAAAGCGCGATGATTTGAGGATGAATCGTCATCGCGCTTTAGCTCCTTGTTTGCGCATGATCCCTCGGGTCAAGCCCGAGGGCATGCTTTTCGGAAAACCGCTTCACACTTTTCCGGATCATGCGCCAGCTCAAAACTCTTAAACCCAAAATTCTCAAGCCTCAGCCGCTTCTCGCCGCCGATCGCAACGGTTCTCTCTGATCGTTTCTGCAGCGGTCGAGACTTTTAGCTCGCACCAACGCCGATCATTGCGGGCCGCCCGCAGGGCGACCCGAGGCGTTCAAAGCCACGCTCGATTGGCAGAGCCTGCATGTGGGACGAGCGCGCCTCCGGCACCTTTTTTGCAACGCTCGCCCCTTGTACTCGCCGGCGCGCGGTGTGAAACTTTTTGCGGGCGCGATCGAGCATTTGACTCGGCGCGGCGATGTCCGGCCCAAGGACGTTCCAGGAGACGATAACCATGCATGAAGTCACCGACGATCATTGGCATGAGCCGGAAGGGCTGAAGAACGCGGGCTACGGCGCCTGGAAGCGGCCGAACACGCCCTACGACGATTACATGGAAGAACAGGGCATCCCGATCTTTCGCGGCATCGGCGTGCGCCGCGTGCAGGACATGCCGCTCAAGCCGTGGGCGCGCATGGGCGGCAAGGGCACCTTCATTCAGCTCTACGGCACCGAGGGCAAATGGGGCTGCTACGTCGTCGAAGTGCCGGCCGCCGGCGCGCTCAACCCCGAAAAGCACATGTATGAAGAGATCATGGTGGTGGTCGAAGGCCGCGGCACCACCGAGATCTGGACCGACGGGCAAGCGAAGCCGCACAGCTTCGAATGGCAGCGCGGCTCGATGTTCTCGATTCCGCTCAACACCAATCACCGCATCATCAACGCGGCGTCGAGCCCGGCGCTGATTCTTGTCGCCTCCACCGCGCCCAACGTGATGAATATCTTCCGCGACCGCGATTGGATCTTCAATTGCGCGAACACGTTCCCGTCGCGCTTCGACGGCGCCGCCGACTTCTTCAAGGCCAAGGACGACATCGTGCCCGATCCGCTGCGCGGGCTCGCCTTGCGCAAGAGCAACTTCATTCCCGACATCATGAATGCCGATCTTTATCTCGATAACCGGCGCTCGCCCGGCTACACCAGGGTCGAACCGCATATGGCCAATAACGTGTTCTACGGCTTTGTCGGCGAGCACAAGACCGGCCGCTATTCCAAGGCGCACGCGCACATGTCGGCCGCGATCCTCGTTTGTCTCAAGGGCAAGGGCTACACCTACACGTGGCCGCGCTCCGAAGGCATGACGCCATGGAAGGACGGCAAGACGCAAAATGTCTACCGCCAGGATTATGAGCCGGTCGGCCTTGTCACCGCCGCGCCATACGGCGGCGACTGGTTCCACGCCCATTTCGGCATCAGCA
>JASHVN010000303.1 GCA_030044555.1 Xanthobacteraceae bacterium
ATGACGATGCCCTCGCGCTCGGCGCTGATAGGGACCGCATTGGCGCGAAAGTCGGCGCCAAGAACGTCGCCAAGCCGCGCCAGTCGGCCGGGGGCGCCTGGCAGGGCAGCGGCGAACGTCACCGACGCGCGCTCCTCGCCGGCAAGCGTGAAGGCAACGTCCGGCCGGCTCATGGCCAGCCGGCGCACCACCTCCCGCACCGCCTCGGCCTCGGTGCGGTCGAGCTTGAGGAATTTGAGTCGCGCCGGAGTGGCATAAAACAGGTCTCGCACCTCAACGCGCGTTCCCTCGCTCAGTGCGGCGGGCTTGACCTCCGACTTCGCCCCGGCGTCGACCTCGATCGCCCAGGCGTGCGGCTCGCTGGCGTGCCGCGTCGTAATGGACAGGCGCGCCACCGCGCCGATCGACGGCAACGCCTCGCCGCGGAAACCGAGGGTGCGGATGGCGTCGAGATCGTCGTCGGCAAGCTTCGAGGTGGCGTGCCGCTCGATAGCAAGCGCTAGATCGGCGCGCGGCATGCCGTCACCGTCGTCGGTCACGCGGATGAGCCGCCGGCCGCCGCCGTCGGTGAGCACGTCGATGCGGTTCGCCCCGGCATCGAGCGCGTTCTCGACCAGCTCCTTGACCACGCTCGCCGGCCGCTCGACCACCTCGCCGGCGGCGATACGATTAACCACGGACTCGGAGAGTTGGCGGATCGGCATAAGCGGCAGCTTGCTATGGATTCGCCGCAACCGTACCCCGGATTGAGCGCGGGCGGAATCTGCGGCACACAGAGCCGCACGGCTATGGAGTAAGCCAATGGTCAACGCGATCCTGATCGGCTTTGGCGTGATCGCCTTTGCGATCGGCGTGGCCGTCTACGCCGTGCAATTCCGCCAAGGACTGCGCGCCGACGCCAGCAAAAAATGGCCGACCAGTGCGGCCACCATCCTGTCGTCAGCCTTGGAGCAATCGCCGGGCAACAAAAGGCGCTATCGCGCCGCCGTGCAGTACCGCTATCGCGTCGCCGGCAAAGATCATGAGTCCAGCCGTGTGTTCTGGGGCGGCAGCGAGGGCCGGCAGAGGCCCATGGCCTCCGTCGTCTCCAGCTATCCCGAGGGCGCTACCGTCACGATCCATTATGACCCGCAAAATCCTGCGGAGGCTGTCATAGATCCCACTCAGAACGTCGGATCGCGGCCGCTCGTTCTCTATGCGATGGGAATGATGACGCTCGGACTTTTCGCCTTCACCGGCGGCGTCTACGCGCTCGTGCATTAAGGGCACTCGCTCAATCGAATCCCGATGCGGCGCGACGAGACTTCTTGACGTCGGCGCGGCGCTTCTTGCCTTCGATGCGGCGCTCGCGCGACGCCTTGGTCGGCTTGGTCGGCCGCCGCTTCACCGGCGGGATTGTGGCGCGGCGGATCAGATCGATCAGCCGGTCGAGCGCATCCTCGCGATTGCGCGCCTGGGTGCGGTGGCGTTGCGCGGTGATGACGAGCACGCCGTCGCGCGTTAATCGCGAGCCGGCGAGCCGCTCCAGCCGTTCCGCTACGTCCGGCGGCAGCGAGGGCGAATGGCGCACATCGAAACGCAGCTGCACCGCGGTCGAAAGCTTGTTGACGTTCTGCCCGCCGGGTCCCGAGGCGCGCACGAAGCTTTCCGCAATTTCGCGCTCGTCGATGCTGATCTTCGCGGTGATCCGGATCATACCGCCATTTTAGCGCATGATCCGGAAAAAGCCTGCTCCGAACCTGATCCGTCATCCGCTTTTCGCGGATGACGACAGGAACGTCAGCGCAGTTCGCCGGCTCCGCCCATTGGCAGCGGCAGAGCGGCCGCCGGCTTCGCCCCGCCCGATTCCGGAGCGGCAGAGGCCAGGCCCGCGGGGCGGCCGACCACGGTGAAGAGCAAACCGCCGCCAAGGAGCCGTTTGGCCACGCGGCGGGCGTCGGCAAGCGTCACCCCTTCGATCATTCGCTGGCGTTTCTGCATGTAATCGATGCCGAGATGATCGAGCTGCAGCTGCACCAGCAGGGAGGCGACTTTGGCCGAGGTGTCGAGGTTGAGCACGAACGCGCTGTTCAAATAGGCCTTGGCCTGGGCCAGTTCGTCGGCAGTGGGGCCGTCGGTCGCGAGCCGATGGATTTCCTGCTCGATCAAGCCGACGGTTTCATCGGCGCGGTCGGCGCGCGTCGCCGTCGAGCCGATAAAGACCGCCGTGCTGTTGTACCAGAGCAGGCTGTCGTAGATCGAATAGACCAGGCCGCGCTTCTGGCGCACCTCGTGATAGAGCCGCGAAGTAAACGAGCCGCCGCCGAGAATATCGTTGACGATATAAGCGGCAAAGAAATCGGGATCGTTGCGCGCGATGCCGGGGCCGCCGAAATCGATCACCGTTTGCGGCACGTCAAGATCAACGTTAATCCGCTGTCCGCCGCCCTGCGGCATGGCCCAGGCGACCGGCGTCAATTGTGCTTTCGCCGGCAGCGCGCCAAACACGCGGTCGAGCATGGCCTTCGCGGTGTCGGCGTCGATATCGCCGACAATGGCAATGGTCAGATGATCGCGCGCCAGCACCCGGTGCTGGTAGGCCCGCAGATCGTCGATGGTGATCTTCGGCACCGATTCGAGCGTGCCCCCGACCGGGCGGCCGTAAGGCTGACCCGCAAACGCCGTTTCCCACCAGCGCAAAGCCGCAAGATCAGTCGGACTCTTCAACTCGCGCCGCAGCCCGGAGAGAATCTGCGCGCGGTTAAGCTCGACGTCGGCGGTATCGAAGCGCGGTTGCGTCAGCGCCAGCCGTAGATCGTCAAACGCCTCATCGCGGTTTTCTACGAGCGTCCGCAGCGTGCCGCGGATGTAGTCGCGGCCGGCGCGAAAACTCAGCTGGACGGCTTTGCGGTCGAGCCGGTCCTGAAAGGCGTTGGCGTCGAAATCGCCGGCGCCTTCGTCGAGCAGCGAAGCCATTAGATTGGCGGTGCCCGCCTTTCCGGCAGGATCCTGCGCGGAGCCGCCGGTAAAAGCAAACTCGACGGTGACCAGCGGCACCGAGGTCTCGCGCACCAGCCAGGCTTCGATGCCGCCGGGGCTCACCACCCGCTCGATCGTGGTCGCTCGCGCCGGGGCGGTCAACAAACCGATCGCCATGAACGCAAGCACAATCGCCGCCGCGGGACGCCGTCTCCAGCACGCGCCAAGAAATGGGAACGACAGAGTGGAGATCAAAACGCTCACGAGCGACTCTCCTCGGACTTCAGACTTTTCACCAAATACCCGGTCACCGAGCGGCGGATGTCGAGCCATTGACGCGCGGCCGCTTGCACCTGAGCGGCGGTCACGGCACGCACGCGGTCCGGCCACGTGCGGATCTGATCGACGGTCTCGCCGGTGGCGAGCCCGGCACCGTACCAGCGCGCCAATGTTTCCTGGTTGTCCTGCGCGTAGACCGCGTCGGCAATCAGCCCGGTTTTGGCGCGGTCAAGCTCGTCGGCGGTGATGCCGTGCGCGATGACGTCGGCAAGAACCGCGTCGATCCCGGCCTCGACGGTGTGCAACGACACGCCAGGCTTCGGCGCCGCATAAACGCTGAATTTGCCGTAATCGAGCGCGGTGTCGGAATAAACGGCGCCGGCATTGAGGGCGATGCCCTTGTCGAGGACGAGGGTTTTGTAGAGTCGGCTGTTGGAATCGTCGCCCAGCACATTGGCGAGAACTTCGAGTGCCTCCGCCTCCCCCGGTTTGGCCGTGGTCGACGACGGCGCCAGATAGTACCGATTGACATAGGGCTGCTCGACGCGCGGATCGGCGAGCGTCACGGTCCGCGGGGCTTCCTGGATCGGCTCCGTGGGCCGCAGGCGCGGACCGATCTGGACGCGGGGGGCGACTTTGCCGTAGGTGGCCTCGGCGTCAGCCTTGACCTCGTCGGGCGTTACGTCACCGGCGACCACGACGATGGCGTTGTTGGGGGTATAGAAGCGCCGATAGAAATCCAGCGCGTCCTGATAGTTGAGCTTTTCGACTTCGTGGCGCCAGCCGATCACCGGCCGATGATAGGGATGGTTGAGGTAAAGAGCCGCATCCATCTGCTCGTCGAGCTGCGCGCCCGGATTGTTGGCAACCCGCATGTTCAGCTCTTCGAGCACGACCTGCAGCTCCGGCCGCGCCACCGCGTCGGTGACCACGAGGTTGGTCATGCGGTCGGCTTCGAACGCCATCATCTCTTTGAGGTGATCGCGCGGCACCCGTTGAAAGAAGCCGGTGTAGTCACTGGAGGTGAAGGCGTTCTCTTCGCCGCCGATCGCGGCGACGGCCTGCGAGAAGGTATTGCCCGGGTTCTTCACGGTTCCCTTGAACATCAGATGTTCGAGGTAGTGCGCTAGCCCCGATTTACCCGGCGTCTCGTCGGCGGCACCGACCTTGTACCAGATCATGTGGGTGACAATGGGCGCGCGATGGTCGGGCAGCACGACGACTTCAAGTCCGTTCGCGAGCTTGAAGTCCGCCACCTGCGGTTCGGCGCTGGCGCGCGATGCGCCGATTGCGGCGGCCGCAAGCGCAAGAACAAGCGGCAGCATTTTGGGCGCACGCGCCAGGGTTTGGACGTTATTGGGCAAAACTTCTCCTCCGCAGCTTCAAGCAAACGCCGCCCACAAACTTCCGGCCATTTTGATAGAGCTGCGGTCTTAAGTTGCCGCTGGCGCTATCGGGTCTCCCCCGCTGCGCGGTCAGCGACAGTCGGTACCTTATACTTCTTCTGCTCCGGTCCGACGCCGTAGGGCTCATCAGGTGAAGGCGTGAGATACCCGGCAGGCGGATCGGTCAGGCTGGTCCGTGCCGGCTCGCCGGTGAACGTTGCGTATTCCGTCTTGTTCGGATTGAGAAAGTCCAAGCTGCTGAATAGACCCTTGCTGTTGGGCTGCGTTACCGCTGGATTCACCGGCTGCGCCTCCGGATCGGCATTAGCCGGGCGGCCGCCGGTGATCCCAGGCAGAGGCCCGGGCACGTTGAGTTCGGCGGGGCTGAGCGGACGCGACGAGTCGAGAACGTAATCAGGATGCGGGTGCGGCTTCTCCTTGACCTTGACCTTCTTCGCGCGCGCAAGATCGGGGTCGTGGGGCCAGTCGGCGACCGGCGGCGGCTGATCCGCCGTGGGCGGCGGCAAATCGCGCGTGGGCGGCACGACCAGCGGCGAGCGCTCGCCGTATTGGATGTCGGCTCCGCCCTGAACGCCGATCACTTGCAAAAACTTGTCGTAGAACGAAGTGCCGGAACTCATCGTATCGTCGCCAGCGCGCGCTGCGACCGTACCGGCACAGATGACGACGGCCGTCAGTGCGGCTGCGCGTGCAACGCGCAGCATATGCGCGGTCGCCACGACGTTATGAGCGTGGACCTTATGCCCAACGTTATGCTCAAAGACTTTATGCCCAATGAGCTTTTGGGCTTCGATCTGATTTTGCGGCATACCCCTCACCCGAGGTGCCGGTGCGGCACGCTTCCCCAAGCGCTCTGGCTCGAAGACTACTCCGATTCAACACGTTTATACAGCGGGTTATACCGCCGATCACGGCGCTTTTACGGCACCGCCCTGGCGCAGCGAATCCCATAAAAGCCCAATCACGCCGGCGACAATGGCCACATCGGCGAGGTTGAATACATACCAGTTGAACCTGAAACTTGCGGTATCCACGTGCAGCAGCACAAAATCCAGGACGCCCGGCCAATGCAGCCGGTCGATGGCGTTGCCGATGGCCCCGCCGATGATGAGCCCGAGGGCCAAGGCGGTCAGCCGCGACGGCGCCCGTGACAGCCAGATCCACAGAAACACCACCGCCACGATCTTAAAGGCCAGCAGCGCCCAGGGTCCGATCGGCCCATTTTGTGGAAACAGCCCGTAGCTGATGCCGGTATTCCAGGCCAGCACCAGTTCCATAAAGGGCGTCAGCGCGATCGGCGCTTGGCTGTTAAGATGCAAGTCGAGCAGCAGCCAAAACTTCGCCGCCTGGTCGATGAGGCAGATCGCGACCGCGACAAAAAGTCCGAACGCGCTTAGCGGTCCCCATGCGTAGGGGGGGGCGGCCTTGTGAGCGACTTTGGCCGGCGCCGCTTCCGTCATGCCTGAATGTCCCTATTCCACCGCCTTGCCCGCGGCTTCCCATTCGCGCAACGCCTGGGCATCGCGCGGGGTTACGTCGGGGAATTGCGGATCTAGGCCGACCGCTT
>JASHVN010000304.1 GCA_030044555.1 Xanthobacteraceae bacterium
GGCGCGGGTGGCTTCCTCGTAGAGCATCTCCGCCGTTACGTGGCGGTCGCCCTTGGCAAAGAGAATCCAGCCGAGCGCCATGCGCTGGCGGGTCGGACGCAATCCCACCTTGCGCAGCTTCGACTTGACGTCGTGCCAGGGGCAGCCGTTGAGATCGCCGCGCATCAGCGGCGTCTGCGGTTGGACGGCGGGGCCGAAAAGAACTGGACGCGATTGTGTCATTTCCTGCACCAAGGGGACTTCTGCACCAAGGCGACTTCTGCACCAAGGGGGCTTCTGTGCCAAGAGGATTACGCCGCCTTGGCGGCCGAGGCCGGACGAGATCGTTGCATCTGAAATCATTATACGCCGCCGGGCGGCTGCTGCAACTGCCTCACCGTTTCGGCGTCGGCTCTCCGACGTGCCGGCGCGGGACCGCCAGGATGCGGCTTTGCCGCCCTGTCCCCATATGTTAGTGAGTTGGTCCATTGCCCGGCGGGGCGCCGGGCCGAGATGATGCGGATGTTGGAACGCCGATCGAATTTTGAATACGAGGACCTCCTGGCCTGCGGCCGCGGCGAACTGTTTGCCGACGGCCCGCAGCTGCCTTTGCCGCCGATGCTGATGTTCGATCGCATCTGCGAAATTGCAGAGGTGGGTGGCGAATACGGCAAGGGTTTGGTGCGCGCCGTGCTCGAGCTCAAGCCGGACCTCTGGTTCTTTCCCTGCCATTTCAAGGACGACCCGGTGATGCCGGGCTGCCTCGGTCTCGATGCGCTCTGGCAATTGCTCGGCTTCTTTCTCGGCTGGGTCGGCGCGGCGGGCAAAGGTCGCGCGCTCGGCATGGGCGAGATCAAGTTTTCGGGGCAGGTGCTGCCGAGCATGAAGCGCATCGTCTACGGCATCGATATCAAGCGCGTGATGCGATCGAAGCTCGTGCTCGGCATCGCCGACGGCTGGCTCTCCGCCGACGGCAACGTTATTTATCGGGCGCTCGATCTCAAAGTGGGCCTGTTTCAAAACACCGCGGAACAGGTGAGCGGCGCCTAACGCGAAACGGGGTTTTGCACCGCATCGTGCTCAAGCAAAGCGAGCCGCGCCTGACGGGATGGTTTGGCGGACGGAGGCGGATGAGGCAAAGATGAGACGCGTGGTCGTAACCGGGATGGGTATCGTCTCGTCGATCGGCAACAACACGCAGGAAGTGCTGGCGTCGCTGCGTGAAGCGAAATCGGGCATTGTCCGCGCCGACAAATACGTCGAACTCGGCTTCCGCTCGCAGGTCCATGGCGCGCCGACGCTTGAGCCGGGCGAAGCCGTCGATCGGCGCGCCATGCGTTTTCTCGGCGGCGGCGCCGCCTGGAATCACGTCGCCATGGAGCAGGCGATCCGCGATTCCGGCCTCGAACAATCCGATATTTCCAACGAGCGCACCGGCATCGTCATGGGTTCGGGCGGCCCGTCAACACGCACTATCGTCGAGGCCGCCGATGTCGCGCGCGCGAAGGGTCCAAAGCGCGTCGGCCCCTTTGCGGTTCCCAAGGCGATGTCGTCGACAGCCTCGGCGACGCTGGCAACCTGGTTCAAGATCAAGGGCGTCAGTTATTCGATTTCATCGGCCTGCGCGACGTCGAACCACTGCATCGGCAATGCCTACGAACTGATCAAGAACGGCAGGCAGGACCGCGTTTTTGCCGGCGGCTGCGAAGAGCTGGACTGGACCTTGTCGGTGTTGTTCGACGCCATGGGCGCCCTGTCGTCGAGCTTCAACGAGACCCCGCACAAGGCCTCGCGGGCCTACGACGCCGACCGCGACGGTTTCGTGATCAGTGCCGGCGCCGGCGTGCTGGTCCTCGAGGAACTGGAACACGCCAAGGCGCGCGGCGCCAGGATTTACGGCGAAGTCGCCGGATACGGGGCCACATCCGACGGCGTCGATATGGTACAGCCCTCGGGCGAGGGCGCGGCGCGTTGCATGCGCATGGCTTTGGCCGACGTCAAACCAAGTGTGGATTACATCAACCCGCACGCGACCTCGACGCCGATCGGCGATCTCAAGGAGATCGAGGCGATCCGCGAAGTGTTCGGCTCGGGCGAGCAATGCCCGCCGATCTCCGCCACCAAATCGCTCACCGGGCACTCCCAGGGCGCGACCGGCGTGCATGAGGCGATCTATTCGCTATTGATGATGAATAACGGTTTTATCTGCGAAAGCGCCAACATCGAGACCCTCGATCCGGCCTTCGCCGACATGCCGATCGTGCGCGCGCGCCGCGACGACGTGAAACTCGGCTGCGTGCTCTCCAACTCCTTCGGCTTCGGCGGCACCAACGCCTCGATCGTGTTCAAGCACGTGGATGCCTGAAGGTCTTTCCGTCATTCCGGGGCGGGCGAAGCGGCGAATCCGGAATCCAATTCGGTTGTCTCTCGACTTAATTTCCACCGGCGTTATGAATTCCGGCTCTCGCTTGGCTCGGCCGGAACGGCATGAGGGGAGTGACGTATGCAGGGCCTGATGCACGGCAAGCGCGGCCTGATCATGGGCGTCGCCAACGACCATTCGATCGCCTGGGGCATCGCCCGAACGCTCGCCGCGCATGAGGCCAAGCTTGCCTTTACGTATCAGGGCGATGCGCTGGGCAAGCGCGTCAAGCCGCTCGCTGCGACGGTCGGGGCAGATCTGGTGCTGCCCTGCGACGTGGAGGACATCGCCTCGGTCGATAGCGTGTTCGCCGAATTAAGCCGGGCATGGGGCACGATCGATTTTCTGGTCCATGCGATCGCCTTTTCGGACAAGACCCAGCTGACCGGCCGCTACGCCGACACCACGCGCGAGAATTTCCAGCGCACCATGCTGATCTCGTGCTTCGCCTTCACCGAAGCCGCCAAGCGCGCCGCCGCCCTGATGCCGAATGGCGGCGCCATGGTGACGCTGACCTATAACGGCGGATTGCGGGCGATGCCGAACTACAACGCCATGGGCGTCGCCAAGGCGGCGCTCGAGGCGTCGGTGCGCTATCTGGCCGTCGATTTCGGCCAGAGCCGCATCCGCGTCAATGCCATCTCGGCGGGGCCGATCCGCACGCTGGCCGGCGCCGGCATCGGCGATGCGCGGGCGATGTTCGCGTTTCAGCAGCGGCACTCGCCGCTGCATCGCGGCGTGACGCTCAACGAACTGGGCGGTGCGGCGCTTTATCTCCTCTCCGATCTTTCGACCGGTGTCACCGGCGAAGTCCACTTTGTCGATTCCGGCTACAACGTCATCGCCATGCCGCACCCCGACGCGCTGCGCGCCGACGCCGGGCAGGCGGCGACGAACGACGCGGCCAAGTAACGAGCAAGCGGTATAGCAGGATCAGATTTGATCGAATCGTCATGCCCGCGCTTGTCGCGGGCATCCACGTCTAAAATACCGCG
>JASHVN010000305.1 GCA_030044555.1 Xanthobacteraceae bacterium
CAATTCGCTTGAATCGGATCAAGGTCTAAAATTTTTCTTGAGCATGATCCCTCGGGTCAAGCCCGAGGGCACGCTTATCCGAAAACCGGTTTCCACTTTTCGGGATCATGCTCTAGTTTCCTAGCATCGCCTCGCGCGGCCGGTCAACGGAGGACCAGCCGAACGGTCCAAGTGCATTGCAGCATATCATCATGTGCATGTGGCAGCTTGCAGGCTTGCGTGCACGTGAATTGATGCAGTAATCGGGCAATTAACGTTCGGCCGGAGCTGGAATGAACGTCGTCACCACGTTATTTGGAGTAGCTTCGTTGTTTTGCGGGCTGGTGGCTGCCGGCCAGTGGTATCGCGCCAGCAAAGTTGTGGCGGCGCCGAAGCTTTCCGAGCTGCCCGATGACGTCCATGAAATCGATTTCAACTGGGAGCTCATCAGGGCCATCATGGTTGCCGGACGGCAGACCAGTTCGCTGAATAAATTGGCCGCCCTTTGGACCGCAGCCGCCGTGCTTCTCAGCGGCGCGACGAGCCTGCTGTCGACTCTGACGTTGCACTAAGCGTTTGCGGCATCTTGGATCAGCTGCCATACGCGCGGCGGCGAGAGCGGCAATTCGCGCGGCTGCGCGCCAAAAGAACTGAGCGCCGCCGCCACGGCGTTGGCGACGACGCCGCCGACCGGGATGATGCCGCCTTCGCCGGCGCCCTTGGCGCCCAGCGGATTGAGCGGCGACGGTTTATCTTCGAGCGCCACGGCGCGAATCTGCGGAAAATCGCTGGCGGTCGGCATCAGGTAATCGGCGAACGAGCCGGTGAGCAGCTGGCCGTTCTCGTCGTAGACAAAGTGTTCGAGAAAAGCGCCGCCCAGCCCCTGCACGACGGCGCCGACGCATTGGCCATGCAGCGTCAGCGGATTAACGATGCGGCCGACATCCTCGACGGCGACGTAGTCGATCAGCTCGACGTGGCCGGTTTTCGGATCGACCGACACGTAGGCAGCGTGTGCGCCGTACGAGTAGGTTCGCTTCTTGCTCGCAAAGGTGCCGTCGGCAGAGAGCCCGGCGAATTCCTTCAGCTCGATCGCAGCGCGGCCGGGGCCGATCGCCAGACCGCGATCGATCGTAATCTCTTTCACATCGCATTTGAGCTGCTGTGCCGCGGCCTCGCGCATGCACGTGCGCAGTTTATTGGCGGCATCGACGATGGCATTGCCTCCCATCACGATCGAGCGCGAGGAAAACGAACCGTAGCCCTGGACGACGTAATCGGTCGAACCGTGCAGCACTTGGTTGATGCGCTCCATCGGCATTTCCAGGGCGTCGGCGGCGATTTGCGCAAAGACCGTCTCGACGCCTTGGCCGACCGAAGACGAGCCCACATAGGGCGTGATCGATCCGTCGGCTTCGACCGCGAGCCGCACGTTCTCGCGCGGCCCGGTGCCGCCGCCTTCGAGGTAGCAGCCGACGGCAATGCCGTGATAGCGCCCGCCGACGGGCTTGCCATTGAGCTTGACGCGCTCGGCCCAGCGGATTTCGTCGAGGCAGCGCTCAAAGGTCTTTTGATAATCGCCGCTGTCGCACTCGCTTTCGATGTCGAGCACCTGCACGGTCGCGAGCCGATAGGGCATTTCCTCTTCGCGGATCAGATTGCGCCGGCGGAATTCGAGCCGATCGACGCCGAGATCGGCCGCAACCATGTCGAACAGCCGCTCGCGGCAGAAATCCGACTCGAAGCGGCCCGGCCCGCGATAGGTGCCGACCGGCGTTTTGTTGGTCACCACCAGCGTCACGTCGACGCGCACATGCGGGACGCGGTAGGGCCCGGACAGGACCTGCGAGATATTACGCGCCGCGGTGGCGCCGTTGGTGCGCACGTAGGCGCCGATGTCGGTGAAGGCCTCACAGCGCAGCGCCAGGATCGTGCCGTCGCGCGCGCAGGCGATTTCCAGATCGCATTCCATATCGCGCGCGTGATTGAGCGCGGTCAGGTTCTCGCGCCGATCCTCGGTCCATTTGATGGGGCGGCGCAAATGCCTCGCCGCAAATGGGATGAGAAAATCCTCCGGATAAAATTCGCCGCGGGCGCCGAAGCCGCCGCCGACGTCGTACTCCACCATGCGCACCGAGGTTTCGGGCAGGTCCATCATCTCCGCCAGCGCGCGCCGGTTGGTGAAGGGGACCTTGCAGACGCCCTTTACGGTGATGCGTTCCTGCGCGGCGTCCCACTCGGCCAAGAGCCCGCGCGGCTCCATCGGCACCGCGGCGTGCCGCTGCACGCGAAAATGTTCGCGCCGCGTATAGGGCGCGGCCTTGAAGGCCGCGTCGGCATCGCCGCGCACGGCCGTAATGGTATCGGGAAGATTGGTACCAACGGTTTCGAAGAGGATGACGTCCTCTTTTCGCGCTTTATCGCGGTCGGCAATCGCGGGCAGCGGCTCGATGTCGACCGCAATGGCTTCCAACGCATCCTCGGCGAGCGCCGGAGTTTCAGCGACGACGACGGCGAGCGGCTCGCCGACATAGCGAACCTTGCCGTTGGCGATGACGGGCTGTTCGAAACGCCGGATCGCCGGCGTCGGATCGTGTCGCAAAGGAATAGTCGGCACCTTGCCGATGTCGGCCGCAACGATCACCGCATGCACGCCCGGCCGCGCCAAGGCGGCGGCGGTATCGATCGCGCGAATGCGTCCATGCGCCACCGAACTGCGCAGGATGGCGGCATGCAGCATGCCCTCGCTGTGAAGGTCGTCGACATATTGGCCGCGTCCGGTGAGGAAGCGAAAATCCTCCAGCCGCTCGATCGGGCTGCCGACGAACAAATTGCTCGCGCGTTGCGTGGGCGTACTCATATGACGATTGCCGCTTCGAGATTGATGAGCGCGCGCGCCACGCTGAGCGCAGCGAGCGCCGACGTCTTCGGGTTAGAGCGCGACGGTTTGCCTTGCAGCTGGATGGCAAAACGCCCGGCGGCGCCATCGGCTTCAATCTCGTGCACATTGCCGGGCGCGTCGGGATCGGCGACGAGTTCCACTTCGGTGGCGTCGAAGCCCAACCCGGCGAGCGCCACGGCCGCCGCCACATTGGCGTTCTGCGGGTAGAGCAACGCCGCTTCACCCGCGGTGCCGCGATAAAGCACGGTTCGGCTCGTCAGCTTGTCGAGATCGGCGACTTTTTCCGCGGGCGAGCCGCGCCATGCCGCCGGCGGCTTGCGCGAGCGGTAACGCACAGCGTTGAGGCCGCCGAGCCGCATCGCCGCAATGGCGTCGATGCCGCCGATCGCACCTGGGGGCAGGAAAATCCGGCTGCCGCCATCGTGGGCGGCTGCCCTGAGAGCTTGCAGCAATTTTTGTTCGGCAAGGGCGCCGACGGAGATGACCAGCAAATTCATTCCGGCACGCAACACAGCGGGGCCGTATTCGCTCACAGCGTCCTGACCGGCAACTTCGGCCACGAGCGTCGGATTGTGTGCAAGCAGCTCATCCAGCGATTCCACAATCGCGATTTCGGGCAGCGCCGCGCTTGCCTTCGCGGCGCGGCCCGGCCGGCAAAGTGCGCCAACGACCTTGACGGCGCCAATGTCGCGCAGTGCGGCGATCACATCCCCCGCGATCCCGCCGCAACCGATCAACCCCACAGCCTTCATGACGGTTTTCCGTTCCGCGCCGCTGCGATCAAGGCAAACAGCC
The DNA here is from genome assembly GCA_030044555.1 of Xanthobacteraceae bacterium. Classification (GTDB taxonomy): domain Bacteria; phylum Pseudomonadota; class Alphaproteobacteria; order Rhizobiales; family Xanthobacteraceae; genus BOG-931. The sequence continues at coordinate 3,677 of JASHVN010000305.1, forward strand.
TGGCGGGCGTCACCGGATAATCGCTGATCGTCACGCCGTATGGCGACAGTGCGTCCTCGATCGCCGCGACAATGGCGCCGGCGGCGGGCACGCAGCCGGATTCGCCGACGCCTTTGACACCGAGCGGGTTGAGCGGCGACGGCGATTGCAGAAAGTGCAATTCGATGTTGGGCACTTCGGGAGCGGTCG
>JASHVN010000010.1 GCA_030044555.1 Xanthobacteraceae bacterium
ATGCCCGCTCGACCGGCGTCAGTGTCGTCGCGAGCGACGCATTCGCGACCGGAAATGCACTTCCGGAGGCTGTTCGCGTCTGTCTCGGCGGTCCCGCCGATCGGTCCGCCGTGCGCGGCGCGCTTGAGTTCATGGCGCACGCACTGGCTGAATCCCCGACGCTCGCATCCACATTCCTTTAGGATATGCCCTGGCTGCTGCGGCTTGAGCGCTTGAATGCGGTGGGCCCGATCGCTGGTGTCCCCGGTTTGTTGGGTAAGGCTGTTAGTCGAGATGAGGCAAAGCCAGATGGTCGAGCAAGAGCGCCCTTCGGGCTTACGCGGGGACGGGGTCAGTCGTGACTGAGACTGTTGCAGAAATACTTGAGGCCTATCGCGCTGGAATAGTTGCGCCCGAGGACATTGTGGGGCGCAGTTTTGCACGCATCCGCTCCCACAAGGACCCGGCAGTCTTCATCACGCTGCGCGATGAGGCCGAGCTTCGTGCCGAGGCGCTCGCCCTTGCCCGCTCGGGCGATAAAGAAAAGCTGCCGCTGTTCGGAATCCCAGTCGCGGTCAAGGACAATATCGACGTTAAAGACATGCCGACGACAGCGGCTTGTCCAGCCTTTCTCTACCGCCCGGCCAGGGACGCGACCGCTGTGGCGCGGCTGCGCGCGGCCGGCGCGCTTATCATCGGCAAGACCAATCTCGATCAGTTTGCAACCGGTCTCGTCGGCGTGCGCACACCCTACGGCATCGCCCGCAACCTGTTCGATGAAAGACTGATCCCCGGTGGATCGAGCACCGGCTCCGCAATCGCCGTTGCCGCCGGATTTGTGCCCCTGGCGCTCGGCACCGACACCGCCGGCTCTGGCCGCGTACCCGCCGCTTACAGCAACATTTTAGGATTGAAGCCGAGCCGCGGCCTGGTGCCGACCGCTGGCGTGGTACCCGCCTGCCGCACCCTCGACTGTGTGTCGATCTTCTCGCTTACCGTTGATGACGCCGTGGTGGCGCTTAGGGCAATGGCTGGACCTGATAGCGCCGATGCGTATTCACGTGCGCTGCCATGGCGCGATGTGGGACCGATGCCAGCCAGGATCCGCTTGGGCGTGCCATTTCCGGGCGAGCGTCTGTTCTTTGGCGACAAGCTCGCGGCGGCTTCATACGACGCGGCGCTAACTCAGTTTGCCAGCCTTGGCGTAAAGATCGTCGAGGTCGACATGGAGCCGTTCTATGCCGTGGCGCGGCTACTTTATGACGGCCCCTGGATCGCAGAACGCTATCTCGCAGTCAAAGCATTCGTCGCATCTGCGCCCGAAGCGATGCATCCGGTCACCCGGCAGATCCTGCTCGCCGGCGCACACGGCACTGCGGCTGATGCCTTTGCGGCCTTCTATCAGCTGGAGGAATTGCGGCGGGTAAGCGACTACACTTTCCGTGCCATCGACGCGTTGGTGCTGCCGACGGCGCCGACCATTTACACTGTCGGAGAGATCCTTGCCGATCCCATTCGGCTCAACAGCCGACTTGGCACTTACACCAATTTCGTCAACCTGCTCGATCTATGCGGGCTTGCCGTGCCCGCGACGATGCGTCCCGATGGCACGCCGTTTGGCATTAGCCTGCTCGCGCCGGCAGGCCACGACTCCGCGCTGGCGGCGATCGGCAGGAAATTCCACGCCGCGACCGGGTTGCCACTCGGCGCGCTCGATCGTTGCGGGATGGTATGAGCTTCTCCGCAGCCGAACGAGAGCCGATGGCGAATAGAAATTCTATGGTGGCGGCCGCGGTGCACCGACGACGCCCTTTTTTTCCAACGCGTGCGCGAGCCGCAAGGCGACATCCTCACGCCATGGCGCAGCGATGATTTGGACGCCGACCGGCAGCGGCTCAAGCGGCACAGGCACGGCTACCACAGGCAGACCGATGAACGAAATCGGCTGCGTGTAGATGCCGAGATTGGCCCGCACGGGCATCTCGACTTCGCCGACCCTCATCATTTTCTGGCCAATCAAAGGCGCCGTGCATGGCGTCGCCGGCGCGAGAACGGCATCAACGTCGTCGAACAATTTCAGCACCTCGCCGCGATACCACCGACGGAATTTCTGCGCCTTGATCACCAGGGCCCCTGGCAGCATGGCGCCCGCGATCAGCCGATCACGAACCGCCGGATCATAGTCACCCGCACGCGTGCGAAGACGGTCGAGATGCAGACCCGCGCTCTCACATGCGGTGATGATGAAAGCAGCGGCGCGGGCGCGTTCCGCTTGCGGAATGTCGATCTCACGATTAGCGCCGAGCGCTGCGGCGACGCGCTCAACCGCCGAGAGCGTCTCGCCATTCAGGCATTTGAAATAGCCACCGGCGACAGCGACGCGCAGACCTTCGACGCCTTGCTCCAACACCGGGAGCACGGGTTCGACAGCGCGGTCAGCGCAAACAGGATCGTCTTGATCGTTGCCTTGCATAGCATCGTACGCGTGCACCAGGTCGCGCGCGGTCCGCGCCAGCGGACCGACATGGTCGAGGCTCGTTACAAATGGAAAGGTCCGGGCACGGGAAAGCCGTCCGTAGGTCGGTTTAAGTCCGAAAATGCCGCAGAGCGATGCAGGCACGCGGATCGAACCATTGGTATCGGAGCCGAGTGCCAACGGGACGAGACCACCGGCGACCGCCGCACCCGAGCCGCTCGAAGACCCTCCACTCATGTGCTCAAGATCATGTGGGTTGTGCGCAGCGCCATCGTGCACGTTCTCGCCGGTGAAGTCGTAGGCAAATTCGCCCATATTGAGGGCGCCGACGAGGATGGCGCCGGCGGCCTCCAACCGCTCGATCAAAGTCGCATCGCGCATAGCCGGCCGGTTGTCGCGATTGATCTTCGATCCCGCCAGCGTTGGCAGCCCTTGGACATCGAACAAATTTTTGACCGCGAACGGCACGCCCGCGAGCGGACCAAGCGGCTTGCCAGCGGCGCGGGCATCGTCCGTCGCGCGCGCGAGAGAGAGCGCGCGGTCCTCAGTCAGCGCCGTGAAAGAATTGAGTAGTGGGTCGCGCTCCCGGATGCGGAGGAGTGTCAGCTCGACGACGCCCGCGGCGCTTACGCGCCCGGCGGCGACAGCGGCCGCAATGTCGACTGCATCGCTCCACACCCAATTGTCCGCCGCGATTTCAAGCATGGAATACGGGCCCCGGTTCGCTTTCATCGGGAAGTGGGAAGTTATCAACCAGCGCTCCGAGGCGCAGGATAAGCCCGAGGTTGAGCTTTACGCCAGCCCGCCAAGCCGGATCGATCGCCAAACCAAGCGTTTGCGCCTGTGCCGCCACCCACGCATCGAGGGGATCACGCTGTTGCAGAATCGGCGCATGACCGGCACGGGGGATTTTGGCCTCGCGTTTGCGGTTTCGCCCTGCCCGGTTAGAGTTCTTCTTGCGCGTCGCTTTGCGTTTCGTTTTTCCTGTCATCGCAGCAGCAGAACTCCTCGGTGAGGTGCCAGCCCCACTTGCCACTCGCCAAAGCGGCGCAGAGCCGGCATAGCCGTCTTGCACATCTTGTACATTCCCATACTGCACGGATATCGGGATCGCTCGGGCTCATCGGCTCGGCGGAGAGACGCAGCCACCTGCTCGCATCCTCGCGAGGGCGTGGCGCCACAGCAACCAAGCCCTCCATAGAAGGGTGCAGGGGATACTCCAACATTTCTCAGGCGACGCTGCATCGAAATCTCCTCAGCGCAAACGGTGCGTTTCGCCAATGCGTCCGCAAACCGCGTGCCAGTTCGCGCCGCGCGCTGGCGAGACTTAAAGCTCTGATAGGGCGGCATTTTCGCAATCGTTGCGGTGTGCGCCGAGATGCTTTTGAGCTTGTGGAGGAGCCGACGGCTCATAAAATGGGCACCTTTGGCGACCGCAAAGCTGCTTAGACCGCGAATTTCGCTGGCCCTGATCTTGCACGTTCCTGAACAAAAATGACGAGGGATCGGAATGCCAAGCGTCACCGTTGAGGCTGAGCCGGCGCCGCTCTCCGTCGACCTCGATCGTTCGGCGCTCGTTATTATCGACATGCAGCGCGACTTTCTCGAAACCGGAGGCTTCGGCGAGGCGCTCGGTAACGACGTATCGCGACTCCAAGCGGTGGTGGCGCCTTGCCGGGTCATCCTCAACAGCGCGCGCGCCCTCAACATGCTCGTCATTCATACCCGTGAAGGTCATCGACCCGATCTTTCCGACGCGCCTGCGCTCAAAGTCAAGCGCGGCGATCCGAAGACCCGTATCGGTGCGGTCGGGCCAATGGGCCGCATCCTCGTCCGCGGCGAAGCCGGTCATGACATCATTCCCGAGCTTTATCCGATCAACGGCGAGCCGGTGATCGACAAGCCCGGCAAAGGCGCCTTCTATCAGACTGACCTTGAACTCATGCTGCGCAATCGCTGCATCGACACACTCTTCGTTTGCGGCGTAACAACCGAGGTCTGCGTCAACACCACGGTGCGCGAGGCCAACGATCGCGGGTTTCGATGCATCGTGTTGTCAGATTGCTGCGCCTCTTATTTTCCCGAATTCCACGACGCCGGCCTCGCCATGATCAAGGCCCAGGGCGGCATTTTCGGTTCTGTTGCCGAATCGCGATCTCTGGTCGATACGCTCACCGCATTGTCGGTCCGCAGCGCCAAGCGTTTTGCAACACAATAGAGGTCGGAAGCACGAGGCAGCGTGTGTGATTACTACGCGATGGCTTGATGTTAAGTCCGGGCCTGACAGCGCCTCGTGTCCCGCGGAATGGATAAATATGTGATAGGCCAGCTTTCCCGGCCCGATGAGCCAGTAATTCAAGAAGGCGACCGTCAGGCGCGACGAGAGATACGAACAGTTTCGAAGCCGCCTTCCCAATTTCGCAGTCGCCTACTTTGGTTAGCGCGTCAAGCGTCTCAAGGCTCTCACTCCGCAAGCTCCTGGACAAGAGCCAGACGATTAACTTCCATCCGTTCATAAAATTCTTTGACTTTACAGCTCCTGGCCGCCTCATTCTAACATTCGCATCCGGGTTCAGCCGCCTCTGTTGCGAATGTTAGAATCAAAGGGCCGCTAGCAAATATCCGGTTGTGATGGAGCTTTGGAGTTGACATTTGCTTCGCCAGTCGGCGCCTTTGGCGGTGGCAAAAAGAAAGTCAAGCGTCCCGATTTCTTGGATCCGGAATGTATTCGTTTGCGCCGCGTGACGCAGTGCGAAACATTCATTTCCCCCGTTTAGTTAATCGCTTGGCTGATA
>JASHVN010000306.1 GCA_030044555.1 Xanthobacteraceae bacterium
GTCATTCCGCAAGCCGCGACAGCGGCTATCCGGAATCCATAATCACGGATCGGCAGATTGCGGAAGGGCCGCGCCAGACATTGGGCGGTGGCGATTATGGATTCCGGGATCGCGCCTGCAGCGCGCCCCGGAATGACGCAATCCGCTCAACTTGCCAGCGCGATTTCTTCGTCGGGGTTGCGGACGCGATATTTGTCCGGGGAGGCAAGGCGGGCGGTGATGTCGTCCGCCGGGCCCGGGCGGCCGAAGCGATAGCCCTGCATCGAGTGCACGCCGGCGGCGCGCAGGAACAGATGCTGCTCGGCGTTCTCCACGCCTTCTGCGGTCACCTTCATGCCCAGGCCGCGGCCGAGGCTGACCACCGCATGGACGATGGCGGCGGCGTCCGGCGCCGTCTCGATCGAGCGCACGAAGCTCGAATCGATCTTGAGCTTGTCGAATGGAAAGCGCCGCAGATAGAGCAGGCTCGAATAGCCGGTGCCGAAATCGTCGAGCGCAAAGCGCACGCCGATCGCCTTCAGACGCAGCATCGACAGCTCCGCCGTGTCGAGATTGCCGAGCAGCGTGCTCTCAGTGATCTCGAGTTCGAGACGGCTCGCATCGAACGCCGTCTCCTTGAGGATGCGCTCGACCACTTCGACGAAGTCGGAGCGGCGGAATTGCAGCGGCGAGACGTTGACCGCGACCGTCAGGCCCGGCCAGTTGGCGCCGTCGAGACAGGCGCGCCGCAGCATCAATTCGCCGAGCTCGACGATGAGGCCGGAATTTTCGGCGATGGGAATGAATTGCGAGGGCGGAATCTCGCCCATCTGCGGATGCGTCCAGCGCGCCAGCGCTTCGACGCCGACCACGGCGTCGCCGGCAGCATTGACGATCGGCTGATAGGCGGCGCGCAGCTTGTCGTTCTGAATCGCGTCGTGGAGGTTTCCCTCCAACAGCTTGCGGCTGGAGAGATCGGCATCCATCGCCGCGTCGTAGATGCAGGCGCGATTGCGGCCTTCATTCTTGGCCCGATAGAGCGCCATATCGGCGTAGCGCAAGATGTCGGCGGCGTCGCGGGCGCGGCGGTCGATCGCCGCGATGCCGATCGAGGCGCCGATGATGATGGTGTGGCCGTTGATCGAATAGGGCGCGCATACCGCGGAAATGATGCGGCCGGCGATCGCCTGCAGCGAATAGGAATCCGACCCGCACGTGGTGATGATGGCGAACTCGTCGCCGCCGAGGCGGGCGACCAGATCGTCGCCGCGCACGATGCGGGACAGGCGCTGCGTGACGTTGAGGATAAGCTCGTCGCCGACATGATGGCCGAGCGTATCGTTGACGTCTTTGAAGTGATCAAGATCGATGTAGAACACCGCGGCCGCCGGGCCGCCGGCGCGCACCTTGGTGATGACCGCTTCCAGCCGCTCGCCGAAATAGATGCGGTTGGGCAGGCCGCAGATCGGATCGTGCATCGCCAGATGCCGCAATTGCGACTCGCCGGCGGCAATCGCCTGCGCGGTGCGGCGCATGTAACGCATCACCAGGCCGACCAGCAGTGCGAAGCCCGCAAGCGCCACGCCAATGAACGGCAGCACGCTCTTCACCACGTCGCGGCCGGGCGGGCTCGGCATCCAGGCAAGACGCACGATCGGATCGCCATGGCCATCGGCGAGTTCGGTGACGGCTTCGTCCGCGGCAGGCGGAGCGTCGATGCGGCGCAGGCCCGTCAGCTGCAGGTCGTTTCCGATCTCGCGCAGCATTTTGCCGTTGATGTACTTGATGGAGAAGACGACCGGTGCGCCGCCATTGCCGGAACTCAGATCGGCGTCGGTGCCGACCGCGACCGCGGCGACGATCGCCGGCTCGCCGAGGAAATGCTGCACCAACACCGTGCGGCTGCCGGGCTTGAGCGGGTCTTGCCCGCGCATGACGTCAAGCGTGCCGTTCGGCAGCGCGGCCAGGCGGCCGCGCAGCAATTCGAGGCTCGGCGCAAGATCAGCGCGCAGATCCGCGGTGGAAGTGTTGGAGCGGTCGCGAAAGCGGATGAATTTGATTTGACCGGAGCCATCGACGAGCACGGTCACGTCATGGGCGAAATACGTTTGCAGCCAGTCCGCGATATGCTGCGTGACCCACGCCTCGTCATATTTGCTGCGGATCGCTGCCGCAGCGGCGGGCGTGCCGGCAACGCTGGAGAGCTGCCCCAACATGTGCATGCCGCGGGCGCTGATCGCGTGCTGGATCAGCTCCTGCTGACGATTGGTGGAGAGTTCGTCGGCGCGCTGCGCGGAGGTCAGCACCGCGACCACCACGCAGACAATAGCGACGGCGACGATCACGATGATCGGCACCACCAGCCTGACGCGTGCGTGGTCCCACCGCGATCCTTTGATCTCCCCGGCGATGCGCTCCTGCGCCGAAGGCGGCACGCTCTTATCCTTTTGATATTTTGGCCTTCTCGACCATAGGTAAGAATGATTGCAAATCGCTTGCAATTTCAGCGATCAAGCCTCAATCGGCGGGAACTTTTATGAATTCGATTACAGACTTAATTTTGCATGAATGCAGCCTTACGATTTCGCGGCAGTCGAAGCCGTGGCGCGGTCTGATGGTGCGGCGGGTCCGCTCACACCCGGCCGTAAGGCGGCCGCGGGATGCCGATATGGGCGGCTCGAAGCGCTGCCGACCAGCGCTCGCGCAAATCCGTGAAGTACGGCTCTCCCGGCTCGATACGGTAAACCAATTCTGCCTCGCAGATGTCGCGCCGCACCACCAGAAGATCGATCGGCATGCCGACGCTCAAGTTCGAACGCATGGTCGAATCGATGGAAACCAGCCCCACTTTCAGCGCGTCGTAGAGATCCATGTCGTAGATGATGGCGCGATCCAGCACCGGCTTGCCGTATTTGTGCTCGCCGATCTGCAGGTATGGCGTGTCGGTCGTGCATTCGATGAAATTGCCGGCCGGATAGATCATGAACAGGCGCATGCGTTCGCCCATGATCTGCCCGCCGAACAGAAAGGACACGTCGAACGTCACGTCTGCGGCCTCAAGCGCCTTGCCCTCGGTCGCGTGAACGTTGCGGATCACGTGGCCGACGCGCTGGGCAGCCTGGAACATGGTGGGCGCGTTCATCAGCGTCTCGTGCTCCCCGGTATCGGGGTTGGTGTAGCCCTCGGTCAGAATGCTCAGCACCGACTGGGTGATCGACAGGTTTCCCGACGATGCGATCGCCATGATGCGCTTGTTCGGGTCGCTGAAGACGTGCAGCTTGCGGAAGGTCGAGACGTTGTCGACGCCGGCATTGGTGCGCGTATCGGCGAACATCACGAGTCCCTCGCGCACGAGAATTCCGCCGCAATAGGTCATCGGTGCCGAGCCTCCCAACCGCGTAGTTCTGTTATAGCGACGGCGCGCGGTGCGCTGCAATCACTGGCCGATAGCGATCGCGACCTCAAGCGCCTCGCCGCCAACGCCATGGCGCGTCCCCCGTACGGGCGCGGCGCCGAGCGCATCGAGGCCGACGGCGACGCGCAGGTGGGCGTCGGTGGGAGAGAAGCCGAGCGCCGCGTCGAAGCCGACCCAGCCGAGGCCCGGCACGTAGGCCTCCGCCCATGCGTGGCTAAGCTGCGCGACGCGATCGCTCTTGCCGTAATAGCCGGCAATAAAACGCGCCGGAATGCCAAGGCAGTGCGCGGCGCCGATGAACAGATGGGTCAGATCCGCAGCGCCGCCGCCCTTGCGCGCAAACGTCTCCGCCGCGTCGGCGGCGTGCTGATGAGCATCGGGATCGTATGTCATTTGCGCGTGCAGCCGCTGCAACAGCGCATGCAGGACGGTGAGGACCTCGCCCTCGCTTTCGGCGCGAACAGCTTCCGCGAACTGGCAGATCGTCGCGTCGGGCGCGGTGAGCGCCGTGTCGCGCAGAAACAGGCTCGGCGGAAACCGCTCGACGGTACCGCGCACCACGCCCTCGCTGTTCTGTATCTCCACCACGCCGTCGACCTCGACGCGCAACTCGGGCAGTGGCCCATCGGTCGTGAACACGTGCGTGAGGTTGCCGAACGCATCCTCGTGGGGGGCGAGCCGGGCGTCCGGTGTCACATCGATGCGCCAGCGCACCACATGCTGGCCGCCAAAATTGCGCGGGGTGAGCCGCAACACTTGGATCGCGCCGCTCGCCGGCGGATCGTAGCGGCAGATTGTGGAATGGAAGACGCGGATGCGCATTTTTAGATGGCGGATGGCGAGGGACAGACAACGGACGGAAGATGAGCCATGCAAACTACGCTGTCTTTCCTCCTCTGTCGTCCCGTATTCGTCGGCCGCTACATGAGATATTGCTGCGTCACCGCGGTGCCGAGCCGATTGTTGTCGTCGATGAATTCGCCGATGAATTCATGCAGGCCGCTCTGAAAAATCTCATCGACCCGGCTGTTCTCGAGCCGCGCGCGCACGGTGCGGGCGTGGCGCTGCGCCGGGCCCTGGCGGCCGTAGGCGCCGGCGATGCGATCGAGGTTCTGCACCAGGTTGTCGTAGCAATTGGCGAGCGAGCGCGGCATCTCGTCCTTGAGGATGAGCAGATCGGCCACGAGCCAGGGTTTGACGTTCTCGCGATAGACCCAGTGATAGGAGGTGAGCGCCGACACCGAGCGCAGGATCGACGACCACTGGAAATAATCAAGCGGGCCGCCGACCCGCTCGTCGGCCGGCAGCAACAGATGATATTTCACGTCGAGGATGCGCGCGGTGTTGTCGGCGCGCTCGATATAGACGCCGAGCCGGGAGAACCAATAAGCGTCGTTGCGCAGCATGGTGCGATAGGCGGAACCGTCGAAGCGCAGCGACGATTCCAGAACCCAACGCAGGAAGCGTGCAAATTCCTCGCGCGAGGAGGGGCCGTTGCCCCATTTTTTCAGTTCGAGCCAGGCGCCGTTGATGGTGTCCCACATTTCGATGGTCAAGGCGGTGCGCACCGCGCGCGCGTTGAGCCGCGCGCTTTCGAAGCAATTGCGAATCGAAGACGGATTGCCGCTGGAGAACGCCAGAAACTCCGTGACGGTTTCCTCGTTCGCCTCGTCATGGACGGCAAAGAAGGCATTGGCGCAGCCCGCGGTGGCAACCGCGGATGCCCATTCGTTGCTTGCTCCCACATAGGCGAGCGGCAGCGCCGTCAGCCGCAACGTGGTGTCGAGGATCCGCGCCAAATATTCGGCGCGCTCGACATAGCGGGCGAGCCAAAAAAGATTATCGGCCGTGCGCGAAAGCATCGATCCGCCCAATCATCGATCCAGCACCCAGGTGTCTTTGGTGCCGCCGCCCTGGCTGGAATTGACCACGAGCGAGCCCTTTTTCAGCGCCACGCGCGTCAATCCGCCGGGAACAATGCGAATGCGGTCACGGCCAGAGAGCACGAATGGCCGCAAATCAACATGGCGCGGCGCAATGCCTTCGTCGACGCAGGTGGGGCAGGTCGACAGCGCCAGCGTCGGCTGCGCGATGAAGTTCTTCGGGTTGGATTTGAGCTTGGCGCGGAACGCGGACACCGCCGCCTTGTCGGCTTTCGGCCCGATGAGCATGCCGTAGCCGCCCGAACCGTGCACTTCCTTCACCACCAGCTCCTCGATGTGCTCGAGCACATAGTCGAGATGGTCGGCCTCGCGGCAGCGCCAGGTCGGCACGTTTTTCAAAAGCGGCTCCTCGCCGAGATAGAATTTCACGATCTGCGGCATGTAGCTGTAGACCGCCTTGTCGTCGGCGATGCCGGTGCCGACCGCGTTGGCGAGCGTCACGTTGCCGGCCTGATAGGCCGCCATCAGACCGGGCACGCCGAGAGCACTGTCGGGGCGGAACACCAGCGGGTCGAGGAAATCGTCATCGACGCGCCGATAAATCACGTCGACGCGTTTCAGCCCTTCGGTCGTGCGCATGTAGACGACGTCGTCCTTGGTCACCAGATCGCGGCCTTCGACCAGTTCGACGCCAAGTTTGTCGGCCAGGAAGGAATGTTCGTAATA
>JASHVN010000307.1 GCA_030044555.1 Xanthobacteraceae bacterium
CGCACGGCGGTCGGAGGTAAAAAAGCCGCCGGCAGCGAAGAAGCGGCGCTCGGCGCGTGCTTCATTGGCGCGCGCCGGCCACGTCACCGGATCGAGCGCGTGGTACGCCGGATCGGAAAGCGCGGCGAGCGCGCCGATATCGAAATCCCGTTCGCCGTCGTTCTCGAAAGCGGAGAGCGCAGCATGCTCGCGAAAGATGTCGGCGGGTCCGCGATAGGCGAACGCGGCGCCAAAACCCAAACGGTGCGCCACTTCGCTGACGACCCACCAATCGGGCCGTGCCTCGCCCGGCGGCGGCAGGAACGCGCGCTGCCGCGAGATCCGCCGCTCGGAATTGGTGACGGTGCCGTCCTTTTCGCCCCACGCGGCGGCCGGCAGCACAATGTGCGCGCCGGCTTCGACCGTATCGTTGCTCAGGACGTTTTCGGAAACGACAAACAGTTCGAGTTTTTGCAGCGCCGCGCGCACCGCGCCGGCGCGCGGCAACGAGACGGCCGGATTGGTCGCCATCACCCACAGCGCTTTGATCGTGCCGCGCTCGATGGCATCAAACATGTCGACGGCCTTGCGGCCTTCTTTCGTCGCCATGCGCGGCGCGTTCCAAAAACGGCGGACCCGATCGGTGTCGGCGGGCGAAAAGCCCATATGTGCGGCGAGCTGGTTGGCGAGGCCGCCCACTTCGCGTCCGCCCATGGCGTTGGGCTGGCCGGTGAGCGAGAACGGCCCCATGCCTGGGCGGCCAATGCGCCCGGTGGCGAGATGCACGTTGATGATGGCGTTGACCTTGTCGGTGCCTTGCGCCGATTGATTGACGCCTTGCGAGAAGCAGGTGACCACGCGTTCGGTATTCCGGAACAACTCGAAGAAGCGCTCGATGTCCGCCGGATCGAGTCCCGTTGCCCGCGCCGTGGCGGCTGCGTCTGCGGCAATTTCGCGGGCGCGCACCAGCGCCTCGACGAAGCCGTTGGTATGCGCGTCGACATAACCGTAATCGAGCGCGCGCGTGTCGGCGAGGTAAGCGAGGAGGCCGCAGAACAAAGCGGTGTCCATGCCCGGCGCGATCGGCAGGAACAGGTCGGCGTCGGCTGCGGTCGCGGTGCGCCGCGGATCGATGACGATCAATTTGGTGCCGCGCTTGCGCTTGGCGGCCATCATCCGCTGATACAGGATTGGATGGCACCACGCCGCATTGGAGCCGACCAGCACGATGAGGTCGGCCTCGTCGAGGTCGCGATAGAGTCCCGGCACGGTATCGGCGCCGAAGGCGCGGCGGTGACCGGCGACCGACGACGCCATGCACAAACGTGAATTGGTGTCGACGTTCGACGAGCCCAAAAAGCCCTTCATCAGCTTGTTGGCGACGTAATAGTCCTCGGTGAGCAATTGCCCCGAGAGATAGAACGCGATCGCGTCCGGTCCGTCGCGCGCGACAATGGTGCGAAATCCATCTGCGACCTTGTCGAGCGCCGCATCCCAGCCGGTGCGCACAAGCGAACCGTCGGGCTGCCGCAGCATGGGATGCAACAGCCGCCGCTCGAGCGACAATGTTTCGCCAAGCGCCGCGCCCTTGGAGCAGAGCAGCCCGGAATTTGCCGGATGCGCTGGATCGCCGGAGATCGTTGCGCCGCCGTGTCCATCGGGGGCCGCCAGCACGCCGCAGCCGACGCCGCAATACGCACACGTGGTGCGCACGGCGGGCGGCTGCGGGGGGAGCGCGTTCATGTCAGTGTCCGCCGCACTCGCGGTTGGAGCTTCACGCGGCCTGCCGCTCGGCCAGCGCCCGGCCGAAGACGAGATCCTCACGGAAGGAGTCGATTGCCGTCCCGGAGCGAATGAGGTCGAGGTACCAGAGCGCGTCGAGCGTATCGCCATAGAGCACGGCGCCGACCAGCCGTCCGCCCGCGATCACCAGCTTCTTGTAGGTGCCGAGACCGGCATCGGCGAGCACGACGGATTCGGTGCCGGCGGTGCCGAGAAAATCGCCGGCCGAGAACACGTGCACGCCCGAGACTTTCAGATTGGTGGCATTGATGCTGCCGCCGTAACTGACGTCGCGTCCGGCAAGCCGCGCGGCGAGAACGCGCGCCTGTTCGTTGGCAGGCTCGATCAGTCCGTAGCAGACGTCGCGATGCTCGGCGCATTCGCCGATGGCGAATATTCCGGGCGCGCCGGTTGCGAGATGATCGTCGACGATAATGCCGCGGTTCACCGACAGGCCGGCCGCCGCGGCGATTTCCGCATTGGGCCGGATGCCGACCGCAACCACCACCATGTCGGCCGTGATGTTGCGTCCGTCCTTGAACTCCACCGCCTCGACGCGGCCGTCGCCGGAAAAACGCGCGGTCGCCGTATCGAGCAGCACCTCGATGCTTTTGGCCTCTACCGCGCGCTTGAGCATTGCGGCGGCGCGAGCGTCGAGCTGGCGCTCCATCAGCCGATCCATCAGATGAACGAGCGTCACTTTGGCGCCGGCTTTGGCGAGGCCGTAAGCGGCCTCGATGCCTAGAAGCCCGCCGCCGATCACGACGACCCGGGTGCCGCCGCGCGCCGCCCGCGAGATCGACGCCACATCGGCGAGGTCGCGGAAGGTGACCACGCCCGGAAGTTCGGCGCCGGGCAGCGGCAGACGAATGGCGCGCGAGCCGGTGGCGAAGACGAGCTTGGCAAAGTCGAGCGTGCGGCCGCCCGCAAGGGTCACGCAGCGCGCGCTCAGATCGACCGCGGTGACCGGGGCGCCATAGCACAGGGTCACGCCGCGATCGCGCCACCAGCTCGCCGGCTTGAGCACGGTCTCGCTCGCCGCCACCTCGCCCGCGAGCACGGAAGAGAGCAGGACGCGGTTATAGGCGAGTTGCGGCTCTTGACCGATGACCGCGATGGCGTAGCGGCCCAGCGCGCGCTGCGCGAGTTCCTCGCACAGCCGCGCGGCGGCCATGCCATTGCCGATGACGACCAGTGGCTCGCTCACGGTTTCGCTCTCATTCCGCCGCGGCGCTGCGGCCGTAGGCCTCGTCGATCATGAACTGAGACAGCAGCGCGTAAGCTGCGCTCCAGGCGGCTTCCAGCTCCGGCGTCCATTGCTCGCCGAGGCCGCGCTGCAACGTCCAGATCAGCGCGGCACCCACCGGCTCGTAATGCGACGCCTTCACGCCGTAATCGACGTGACGTTTGGCAAGCGCGCTTGCCGCTGGCAGGATGGAGGTGATGTTGCCGAGGCCGTTGACCACGACCGCAAGGGTGGCCATCAGCTTGCGGCCCTGCTCATTCATGTCGCCGCGAAACAGTGGCTTCACCTCCGGTGCAATCTCGAAGAGGCGGCCGTAGAAAAGCGCAGCGGCCTGCTCGGAGATGGGCGCAACTTTCGTGAAGCTATCCTGGATCGATCTGACTTGGTCCGGTGTCACGGGTTCTCTCCTCGTTGTCCCGGCGTGCTCGTTGCAAGGCGTTCACAGGTATCGGCGTCGGCCTTCATGCGTGCTCACACGCGGGCCTGCGCGAGAGTCGGTGTGCCGCGCGCGAAGAAGCCCTTGCGCAGGTAGTACCACCAGGTCAGTGCGAGACAGGCGGCGTAGAAGATGAGGTACACTTCGAACGCCAGATGCGGGCCGCCGGTGGTGGCGATCGAGGCGCCGAAGCCGCGCGGGATGAGATAGCCGCCGCAGGCGCCGACCGCGCCGATAAATCCGAGCGCGGCGCCGCTTTCGATGCTGGCCGATTTCAGGGCGAGCGCGCGGCCGGCATCGCCCGAGCCTTGCGCCTCGCGCAGTTTTTCCTCGCGGAAGATCGACGGAATCATGCGGTAGGTCGAACCGTTGCCTACACCGGTGGTGACGAAGAGAACGAGAAACATCGTCAGGAAACCGGCGAAGTCCTTGACGTCGATGAAATACATGACGCCGATCGTGGCGGCGCCCATGGCGATGAAATTCCAGAACGTCACGATGGCGCCGCCCACACGGTCGGCGAGCAATCCGCCGAGCGGCCGCGCCAGCGAACCGACCAGTGGTCCGAGAAAGGCGATGCCGATGGTGACCGCGGGGAATTGCGTCTT
Organism: Xanthobacteraceae bacterium; assembly: GCA_030044555.1. Taxonomy (GTDB): domain Bacteria; phylum Pseudomonadota; class Alphaproteobacteria; order Rhizobiales; family Xanthobacteraceae; genus BOG-931. Next base: position 4,052 of record JASHVN010000307.1, read on the forward strand.
TATCAGGAGCGGGAAAGCGGCCGAGTAGCCGATGAATGAGCCGAAGGTCCCGATGTAGATGAAAGACATGATCCAGGTGTGCTTGCGCCCGATGACGGCAAGCTGCTCCTTGAAGCTTGACCGCGCCGTGGCGAGATTGTTCATGAAGAAGACGGCGCCGAACACGGCGATGGCCAGCGGCAGCATCCACATCAGGCCGGCGTTCTGGATATAGGTGCCGCCGGGGCCGGGTGTGCCCTGGTAGAGACTGATGATCCCAAGCCCCATCAGTATCGGCGTGAGCAGTTGCACGGTGCTGACGCCGATATTGCCGCCGGCCGCATTCAAGCCGAGCGCCCAGCCCTTCATGCGGTCGGGATAGAAAAAGGAAATGTTGGTCATGCTCGAGGCGAAGTTGCCGCCGCCGAGCCCCGATAAGGCCGCCACCCAGAGCATCGTCGAATAGGACGTGTCGGGCCTGGTCACGAAATAGGCGAGCGCGATGGTCGGGATGAACAGCACCGAGGCGCTGAAGATCGTCCAGTTGCGGCCGCCGAATTTTGTCACCGCGAACGTGTAGGGAAAGCGCATCAGTGCGCCGATCAGTCCGGGCAGCGCCACGAGCTGAAACAATTGTGCGGTCGTGAAGTGAAAGCCGGCTTGCGGCAGCTTGGTAACGACGATGCTCCAGATCAGCCAGATCGAAAAGCCGATATGCTCGGCGACGATCGACCAGATAAGATTGCGCCGCGCAATCACTTTGCCCTTGGCTTCCCAGAACGTCGGGTCGTCGGGATTCCATTCTGCAATCCAGGTCGTATTCGGTTGGCTCATCGGGCGCTGTCCTTCTGAACGTGTGCTCATTCCCGGTCTGGCTGGCGGCGTGTCCGGCGGACGATCGGCCAACAAAAAACGCTGCCTCGGAAAGCGGCAGTCTTGCGCCTCCCCGAAAGACAGCGTCGTTGCTGTTGGCCCTTCGTTGGACCCTTGCGGCGCCGCTTGCGGCACCGCGAAGGTCACAATTCAAACTTCATGCCAGCGCGGCCGGAAGAAAAAAGTGCAATGTATTCAATGTGATCTGAGCCGGCATGGCGAAAGACCGCACTGTCGGGCGTGGCGAATGAGAGCGCACTCTGAGCAAAAATTGTGCAATGCGAAAAACGGACCTAAGGCGCTTTGAAAGCAGCAACGTAGCCGGAGATGTCATCCGCATCGAAGGCCGGCCCGGCGAAAGCGCCGAACGCGTCAGCGGCCCGATCTGGTTTCACGCCTGATCCGAGGGCGGCGTCGTAAAGGTCGGGTCGGAAACAAGCTTTGGCGGTGGCAAGGGCATCCGCCGAGAGAGCGGTTTGGCGCCAGCGCACCATTTGCGCGTAGAGCCACGCAGCATCGATCGGTTCGGGGCGCGCAGCGTCATCGCGTCCGAGCACGAGGTAATCGGGCGCGGTGCGTGGTGAGCCGCCAAGCTTGGTGCGCAAGCGACCCTCGAGAGTGGCGCGGATCAATGCGGCAGACACGTCGAGATGGCGCGGCGCGGCCAGCAGCATCGCGACCTCGTCGAGATGGGCGGGATCGTTGATGAAAGCGACGGCGCTGCTGATTGCGCGCAGCAGCCGCGCCAGCGTGTCGGCGCGATTGGCAGCCCAGGCTGCGCGCACGGCCAATACTTTTTCCGGCGCGCGCGCGACGACGTCGCAGCCGAAGTGAAGAATGGTGCCGACGCCCAATTCGACCGCGACCGAATTCCATGGCGCGCCGACACAGAAGCCGTCGACTTGCCGGCTGGAAAGGCTGTCGACCATGTAGGGCGGCGGCAGCACGACGAGCGCAACGTCCTCATCGGGATCGACGCCGCCCGCGGCCATCCAAAATCGCAGCAGATAATTGTGCGCCGAGAACGGGAAGGTCATGCCGAAAACGAGCGGCGCGTCGCCGCGTTCGCGCCGCCTTCTCACCACGCCGGCAAGCGCCCGCGCCGATACGTTTGGGTCGTGCAGAGTGCCGTCCGCGCTGGCGGCGAGCGCCTCGTAGAGCGCCGGCGAGACCGTGATGGCATTGCCGTTGCAATTGAGAACAAACGGCGCCAGCAGCGGAACCTTCACGTGGCCGATGCCGAGGCTCGACGCGATGGCAACCGGAGCCAGCAGGTGCGCCGCATCGAACAGGCCGATATTGAGCTTGTCGCGCACGTTCGACCAGGAGACTTCGCGTACCAGATCAATCGCCAATCCTTCCTGCGCGGCAAAGCCTTTATCGACGGCGACAATAAGTGCTGCCGCATCGGCGAGCGGAATGAAGCCGATGCGCAGCCGGTCCGCACTCATTTCAGGAGCTCCGCCGCGGTGACCACAGCCTGCGCGACCTCGGCAATCTTCTTGTTCTCGTTCATCGCGGTCTTGCGCAGCAGCGCGTAGGCGTCGGCTTCGCCGATATTTCTCGCTTTCATGAGTATGCCCTTGGCGCGATCGATGGTCTTGCGCTCACTGAGCGCGTTTTGCGTGCGCTCGAGTTCGTCCTGCAGGCGTGCAAAAGCGTTGAAGCGCGACACGCACAAATCCAGAATGGGTTTGATGCGCTCCTTCTTGAGACCGTCGACGATGTAGGCGGAGACGCCGGCATCGACCGCTGCCTCGATGGCGGCGGCGTCGCTCTGGTCGACGAACATGGCGACGGGACGTTTCACCGCGCGGCTGACCTGAAACATTTGCGCGAGCACGTCGCGGCTTGGATTTTCAAGGTCGATGAGAATGACGTCGGGATCGAGCGTGTAGATGCGGGCGAGGAGATTGGTCATCTCTTCGATGCGCGTGACGCGCGCGTAGCCGCCCTCGCGCAGGCCGTCGGCGAGGATCGCCGCGCGAACCGGATTTTCGTCGACGATGACGATTTTGAGCGCGGGATCCATCTGCGGCGTGGCGCGGTGTCCGGTAAAGAGCGGTCTGTGGTCGCGAGTTAGAGCGGGATAGGTTTCTCGAATCGTCATTCCGCTCCGGCTTATTGTTGGAGCATGATCTTTTCCGAAAACCGGTATCCACTTTTCGGGATCATGCTCCGGGCGAGCACCGTCGTGCGCAGCCCGGCCCGCACCTTCATGCAAGAGCCGTTCCAGCGCTCGGCGCGCTAAAGCTTTGATCGAAAAGACGTTAATTTAGTTGTGGTTATTCGGGCGGACAGCTACGCGTCCAAGCGGCGCCGCGGCCGCGCCGGGCGCGCAAAGTGGTCCTCGGCCGGCTGCTCGGCGAACAGCTCGGCGAGCTTTTCGGTCATCACCCCGCCCAACTCTTCGGCGTCGACGATGGTCACCGCGCGGCGGTAATAGCGCGTCACATCGTGGCCGATGCCGATGGCGATCAGCTCGACCGGCGAGCGGGTCTCGATGTCCTCGATCACCCAGCGCAGGTGGCGTTCGAGGTAATTGCCGGGATTGACCGATAGCGTTGAGTCATCGACAGGCGCGCCGTCGGAGATCATCATCAGGATCTTCCGCGTCTCGGTGCGGGCGAGCAGGCGCTTGTGCGCCCAGTCGAGCGCCTCGCCGTCGATATTCTCCTTGAGCAGGCCCTCGCGCATCATCAAGCCGAGGTTCTTGCGCGCGCGCCGCCAGGGCGCGTCGGCGGACTTGTAAATGATGTGGCGCAGATCGTTCAGCCTGCCCGGGTTGGCCGGCTTGCCTTGCGCGAGCCAAGCCTCGCGCGATTGCCCGCCCTTCCAGGCGCGCGTGGTGAAGCCGAGGATTTCCACCTTGACGCCGCAGCGCTCAAGCGTGCGCGCCAGAATATCGGCGCAGGTGGCCGCGACCGTGATCGGGCGTCCGCGCATCGAACCGGAATTGTCGAGCAGCAGCGTCACCACGGTGTCGCGGAAGTCGGTGTCCTTCTCACGCTTGAACGACAGCGGATGCATCGGATCGACGATCACGCGCGACAGCCGCGCCGGATCGAGCAGGCCTTCCTCGAGGTCGAATTCCCAGGCGCGGTTCTGCTGCGCGAGCAAAAGCCGCTGCAGCCGGTTGGCGAGCCGCGCCACCACGCCCTGCAGGTGCGAGAGCTGCTTGTCGAGATAGCCGCGCAACCGGTCGAGCTCTTCCGCCTCGCACAGGTCCTCGGCGCCGACGACTTCATCGAATTTGCCGGTGAACGGGCGGTAATCCGGCCCGCGCGGCTCATTGCGATGCTGCCGCGGCCGCCACGGTTCGGCGGCGGTTTCCGAATCGCCCATCTCGGCGTCGTCGGCCATCTCGGCGGCGGGCGCCTCGACCGCCTCGGAGGCGCTGTCGGGCAGTTCCTCGGCCGACGCTTCGGCCTCCATGCTCATGCGTTCGGAATCGGCCGAGTCGGAAGCGTCGCCGCTGTCGCCCTGTTCGTCCTTGCGGGTTTCTTCGTCGCCCTCGTCGCCTTCTTCTTCGTCGGATTCGCTCGAACGGTCTTCGCCCATGTCGAGACAGTCGAGCAGGTCATGCACGACGTCGCCGAAACGGCGCTGGTCGTTGAGCACCCGCTCGAGCCGGTCGAGATCCTTTCCGGCGCGCTCCTCGATGAGCGGGCGCCATAGATCGACGAGCTTTCTGGCGGCCACCGGCGGCGCCTCACCGGTCAGCCGCTCCCGCACCAGCATGGCGAGCGCGTCTTCGATCGGCGCATCGGCGCGGTCGGTGATCTCGTCGAACTTGCCGCGATGGAAACGGTCATCGAGCATGGCGGTGAGGTTCTTAGCCACCCCGCCCATGCGGCGTGCGCCGATCGCCTCGACGCGCGCCTGTTCGACCGCTTCGAACACGGCGCGCGCCTGCTGGCCGCCGGGCGCAAGCCTGCGGTGCACGGCCGGATCGTGACAGGCGAGTTTGAGCGCGATCGAATCGGCATGGCCGCGGACGATCGCGGCCTCGCGCTCGTTGAGCCGTCGCGGCGGTTCAGGCAGCCGCGCCTTGCCGCCGGTGAGCCCCGGCCGCTCGGCGGCGAACGAAACCTCAAGATCGCCCTTGCCGGCGATCGCGCGCAAGCACACGCCGACCGCGCGCTTGAACGGTTCGGTCGGCGCATCCTTTGTGGGCGGTTTGGGCTTGATGTTGGAGGACATGCTCTAACCGTCATTCCGGGGCGCACTGCAGGTGCGAACCCGGAATCCATATTCACGATCCTCGTGGATAAATCTCATGACCGGGATTAGGGGCCCGCTATGAGAGTGCCACGTTTACTGCGCTCTCCGGCAATTCCTGGCCGAAGCAGCGCTGATAGAACTCCGCCACCAGCGGCCGTTCCAACTCGTCGCACTTGTTGACGAAGGTCAGCCGGAAGGCGAAGCCGATGTCGCTGAAGATTTCCGAATTCTCGGCCCAGGTGATCACCGTGCGCGGGCTCATCACCGTCGAGATATCGCCGTTCATGAACGCGTTGCGGGTGAGGTCGGCAACGCGCACCATCTTGGAAACGATGTCGCGGCCCTCCGCCGTGCGGTAGTGCTTGGCCTTGGCGAGCACGATGTCGACTTCGTTGTCGTGCGGCAGATAATTGAGCGTGGTGACGATCGACCAGCGGTCCATCTGGCCCTGATTGATCTGCTGGGTGCCGTGATAGAGGCCGGAGGTGTCGCCCAATCCCACCGTGTTGGCGGTGGCGAACAGGCGGAACGACGGATGCGGCTTGATGACCTTGTTCTGATCGAGCAGCGTCAGCCGGCCCGAGGATTCGAGCACGCGCTGAATGACGAACATCACGTCGGGGCGGCCGGCATCGTACTCGTCGAAGCACAGCGCGATGTTGTTCTGCAGCGCCCACGGCAGAATGCCGTCGCGGAATTCGGTGACCTGCATGCCCTCGCGGATGACGATGGCGTCCTTGCCGATGAGATCGACGCGCGAGATGTGGCTGTCGAGATTGACGCGCACGCACGGCCAATTCAGCCGCGCCGCCACCTGCTCGATATGGGTCGATTTGCCGGTGCCATGGTAGCCAGTGACGATGACGCGGCGGTTCCGGGCAAAGCCGGCGAGAATGGCGAGCGTGGTCGGCTTGTCGAACCGATAATCGGGGTCGACCTCAGGCACGTGCTCGTCCGGCTCCGAATAGGCCGGAACTTCCAAGTCGCTGTCGATACCGAAAACTTGCCGGATCGACACTTTCATATCCGGCAAGCCGGATTCCGTTTCTGTTGCGAGAGACATTGCTCCTCCGTGCGTCCCGGTACCTCCGAGGCGCGAATCCGCATTACCCGGCGGTCGGATATAACGGCTACATCTAGCAGAAAGGGGTGGGGCCGCGAAAGCCGCCTAAAAGCTTAGCAGAAGCCCGCTGACTTCAGGTAATTATAGGCCTGGATGATCTCTCGCAGGCGTTCCTCGGAACCCCGGTCCCCGCCATTGGCGTCGGGATGATGCTGCTTCACCAATACCTTGAATCTGGTCTTGATATCGGCCCGCTTGGCATCGCCTTCAAGGCCAAGCACGTCCAGCGCCCGGCGCTGTGCATTGAGTATCTTGCGGCCCTCTGGTGCCGGGCGCGCATGGCCGTTGGCGTGGGCCGCCGCCTCGCCGAACAGCTCGAACGGGTCCTCGGCGGCCCAGCCCGCGCCACGAAATTTCGCCCGCGAGGCGCGCACGCGGGGGCCGCCGACCGAGCCCATTTTCCAAGTCGGGCGGTGGCCGGTGACGTCTTCCTTCTGGTATTTGGCAATGGCGTCGTCGCTCATGCCGGCGAAGAAGTTATAATTATTGTTGTATTCGCGCACGTGCTCAAGACAGAAGCACCAATATTCGGCGGCGCGCAGCCGTCCCTTTGGCGCGCGATGCGTTGCCGAGTCGGCGCAGCCCGGCCATTGGCAGCCCGGCAAGTCGGTGCGCGGCCTGCGGTCCTGATTGGGCTTGACCCGGATGCGGTCAAAGAGCGGTGAATTCGTACTCATCGAATCCGATTATGAGGGTTTGTTGATGACGCCCGCAAGACTTGACAGTCAGCAATTTCGACCATGTCGTCATTGACCCTGGCACGGGGCCGCCGCTAAAGCTGCCGGCGATGCAAACGCACGATGTCATCACGGAAAAGTTGCGCAAAGCTTTCGCCCCACAAAGCCTGCGCGTCGAGGACGAATCTCACCGCCATGAAGGCCACGCGGGGCACCGGCCGGGCGGCGAGACCCATTTCCGACTCTATATCGTGTCGGAAGCCTTCCGCGGAAAGAGCCGCCTCGAACGCCACCGCATGATCAACGCGGTGCTGGCGAGCGAACTTTCCGGCGGCGTGCATGCGCTGGCCATACACGCCGCGGCGCCAGGGGAGGGGATGTAGACGTGATTGCGCGCACGCTTTACGCGTCCATGACGGACTCCGAATTACCTCTCCCCGCGGGCGGGGAGAGGTACAGCGCTGCGCGCGCTCAGGCGCTCCGCGAATACGGCCCGTAGCCCGGACGATAGCTCTTGTCGTCGAGGAACTGGCTCAGGCCCTTGGCGCGGCCGCCCTCTTTGTCCTGGAAACGCATTTCCTGACTCTTGGCCTGCAGATAATCAGCCGCCTGCTCGTGCGGAACGGTGCGGACGTTCTTCACGGCTATTTTGGTCGCCCTGAGCACTTCGGGGTTGAGCTTCAACAGCCGCTGCGCCAGCGCCAGTGTCTCCTCGCGCAATGTCGCGCGCGGCACCGATTTGTTAATCAGCCGGATTTTCTCGGCCATCTTGCCGTCGAAGGTCTCGCCGGTCATCGCCAGCCAGACGGCGTCGCGCAGGCCGAGCGCGTCGGTCAGCGCCTTCGACACGAAACCGCCCGGCAGGATGCCCCAATTGACCTCGGAGAGCCCGAACTTGGCGTCGTCGGCCGCAATGGCGAAATCACAGGCGATGAGCTGGGTGAAGCCGCCGCCGAAGCAGAAGCCGTTGACCATGGCGATGGTCGGCTTCGGATAGGTGAACAGCTTCTGCCAGCGCCAATAATGGCTGGCCCAGGAGGCGCGGGCGCGTTCGGCCGGCTTGGTGTCGAGTTCGCGGAAATAGAGCTTCAGATCCTGCCCGGCGCACCAAGCCTCGCCGGCGCCGGTGAGCACCAGCACCTTGGTGCGCGGGTCGCTTTCCAGCTCGTTGAGCACGTCGACCATGTCGAAATGCAGCTGCGGCGACATTGCATTGCGTTTCTCCGGCCGGTTGAGGATGACCCAGGTGATCCCCTCATTGGGACCGCTGTCGCGTTCGATCTTCACCGTCTCGTAGCTGCCGTTTGCCATGGTTTTTTAGTCTCCCTTTTTTACATATTTCTCCCCCGCGGGGAGGCTCATCAGCTAGCCTTGGCCGTGACCTTGGGCGCAAGCGGGGTGACACGCAATGCCGTGATGCGATTACGGGTCTTGCGCAGCACATGGAAACGGAAACCGTGAAAGGTAAAGCTCTGGCCCGGCTCCGGGATGGAGCGCGCCTCGTGGATCACCACGCCGGCGATGGTCGTCGCCTCGTCGTCGGGAATATTCCAGTCCATCGCCCGGTTAAGGTCGCGTATCGGCACCGCGCCATCGACGTTGACCGAGCCGTCAGGCAGCACCCGCACGCCGGGCATCGTCACGTCATGCGTACCGCTCATGTCGCCGACGATTTCCTCGACGATGTCTTGCAGCGTGACCAGCCCTTCGAGCACGCCATATTCGTCGACAACCAGCGCCAGCGCCGTCTTGCGGGCGCGAAAGGCGGTGAGCTGCTCATAGAGCGGCGTCGTGTCGGGCACGAACCACGGCTCCGTCAGCACGGCCGCGACATCGATCTTGGCGGCGTCGCCGCCCGCCGCGTGCAGCGCGCGCAGCAGATCCTTCGCAGGCAGGACACCGATGATATTGTCGGGAGTGCCGCGCCATAACGGCAGCCGGCTGACCGCGGCGGCGAGGACCGCATCGACCAGCGCCTGCGGCGGCTCGTCAGCGTCGAGCATCACGATTTTGGTGCGGTGAACCATTACGTCGGAGACGGTCAGCTCGCGCAAGTCGAGCACGCCGCCCATCATGTCACGGTCGAATTTCTCGACCACGCCGGTGTGATGCAGAAGGTCGACGGCGCCGCGCAATTCTTCGCGCGGGGAGAGGATCGAATGCAGCTTGCCGACCGGCATGCCGACCGCGCCCAGAATGTGCCGTACCAGCCATTCGACCACTTTGAGGACCGGCAAAAACCAGCGCACGACGCTGTCGACCGGTCTTGCCACGGTGAGCGCCATGCGGTCCGGCGCATTGAAGGCGGCCGTCTTCGGCAGCACTTCGCAGAGCACGAAGATGAGCACGGTCATGATCAGCGTGGCATAAACTTCGCCGACATTGCCGAAGAAAGCGAGGAGGAGTCCGGTCGTCAGCGTCGAGGCGGCGATGTTGGTCAAGTTGTTGCCGAGCAGGATCGCGCCCAGCAGGCGCTCACGCGTGTCCAGCAGGCGGTTGACGATGCCGGCCCGGCGATTGCCGTCCTTCGCCAGCCGCAGCATGGCGGCGCGCGACGATGCGGTCAGCGCCGTCTCGCTGGCGGAGAAAAATGCCGAGATCAGCAGGCACACGACGATCGCGGCTATGGTTAACCAATCGATAAGGGTCATCGCCCGGCAAGCTTCTCGCTCAAGAACGCACGCACCTCAGCTGCCTCGACGCCGGTTTCGATGAACGCCGCGCCGATCCCGCGGACGAGGATGAAGGTAAGCTTTCCGCGCTTTATTTTCTTGTCCTGGGCGATCAGTTCCATCAGCCGGTCGAGCGGAGGCAGCGGTCCGGGAATATCGGAGATCCGCGTCGGCAGGCCGACGGCAGCCAGATGGCGGATGGCGCGCGCCGCTTCGGCCTTGGAGAGGAGCCCTTGTCGCGTCGCCGAAAAGTCAAAGGCGAGCGCCATGCCGATAGCGATCGCCTCGCCATGCAGCAGACGGTCGGAATAGCCGCAAGCCGCTTCCAGCGCATGGCCGAAGGTGTGGCCGAGGTTGAGGAGCGCACGATCGCC
>JASHVN010000308.1 GCA_030044555.1 Xanthobacteraceae bacterium
TGCCGGCCGCTATGGCGCCGCCGGCGGCGGTGAAGGTCGTCGTGCTGGAGATGCCGAGCCGGTCGGATTCATAGAGGAAGCGATAGCCGATGAGCGCGCTGATCGCTTGGCCGCTCCAGTTGCCGATGTCCTGGCGATAGAACGCGCCGGCGCCGAGGAGGCGCGAGCGGTCGCTGACATTCACCGAGCCGGCGACGGTGCCGGGAAAAGCCATCAGCGACGAACTCGGCAGACCGGTATTGGCGTCGGTAAACGGCCGCGCCAGGATCGGCGTGCCGGACGAGCTGGCGGCGAAATTGGTGGTGGTATCGGCGAGGCCGAAGAAGTTCAGCTCGACGCCATGCGTGTGGCCGGGATCGAGCCAATAGCCGGCGGTGATCTGTCCGCCCGGCCGCCAATCGTTGTTGACGGTGGAATTGCCGAACAGGATCGCGGTGCCGGGCGCGCCAAGGGTGCCCGCGGTCGCCTGCGGCGGGACGCCGGTGGTCACCAGCGGCGGCAGCTTGTCGCCGGTGACGCTCCACTCGAGATATTCGAGATCGACCCAGAACGGGCTCGCGGCGGCGGCAGGCGGCGGCGCCTTGGTGGGCAGCGCCAATTCGGCGGCCGGCGCGGCGCTGCCCGTCGCCGCGATGGCGATCACCATCGCGGCCAGCGGCACGACGATCGGCAGTGCGTTTTGTTTTTGCATTGGCAGCCCCCGACTCGCAGTGGAGCATAATCGCTTGGCGCAGACAATCGAAAGCGGGGGCACCTCGGCCGTCGCCCTTTCGACGCCGCCGAGAGGGAGGCGAGCATCGAGCGTGCGTAATGCGAGCCGGGTGAGGAGCGCTCGTCGTCGTTGCGAGCTTGGGGCGTCGCGCCTGATAGCGTTCTCAAACGGGGGCTCATGCGATAGGTTGATCCGGCCTCCACCGCACTTGCGCGAGAATTGATCGTGAAGCGATTGGGTATCGGGGTTTGTTTGGCCCTCATGTGCGGCGCGGCCTCTGCGCAAGTGTCGTCCGAAGTCGCGAGCATCGATGCCAAATTGAAGGCTTGCCTGGCAACGGCTGGCGGGGTCACGCCGGGAGTCGACAATTGCAACGAACGGGCCAAGGCCTCCGCAGATGTGATTCTCAATCGCATCTATGGCGACTGGGTCGAGCAACTCAAGCACCCGGCGAAAAACGAGGCCGCTGACAGCGCGGAAATCTTGAAGCGACTGATAGCGTCGGAACGCGCCTGGATTACCTATCGGGACACGAGCTGCAACCTCGAGAGCACCTCGATGCTTGGCGGCACGGGCGAGACAAACGTGTATGGGCACTGCCTCTATGTCAAAACCAGGCAGCGCGTGCTCGACCTGCAAACCATTCGGGGCAGCCGATAGAATAATCGCCTCGCCGCGACAATCGGCGGATGAGGGGGCCTCGCTCGCGGCTCGGCATGGATGCGCGGATCAGGTCCGCGCATGACGATACTCATGATTCCTCATCCTGAGGCGCGAGCGTCAGCGAGCCTCGAAGGATGCCAGCGGCGGCACCTCGGCCGTCGCCCTTCGAGGGCCGCGCCATCGCGCGGCCGCCTCAGGGTGACGGTGTAAAAGCAGCGCGCCGAGTTCTCTCGGCCCCCTATCGGGTTCTCTCGGCCGCCTATTCCTCGAGTTTGATATTCGCGGCGTGGATCACTTTGGCCCATTTGGCGACGTCGGCGGCGACGAAGGGGCGGACCTGCGCGAGCGGGCGCGTCGCCACGGTGTCGCCGAGGCTGGCGAGCCGCGATTTTACAGTCGGGTCGGTCAGCGCGGCGTTGATGCTGGCATTGAGCTTCGTGGCGACATCGGGCGGCGTCTTCGCCGGCGCGCCGACGCCGAGCCAGCCGGCCGCCTCATAGCCGGCGACCACCTCGCCGATTGCCGGCACGTCGGGCAGTGTGGCGATGCGGTCTTTGGTGGTGGCGCCGAGCGCGCGCAGCTTGCCGGTGCGGATGTATTCGAGCGAGGACTGGATCGGACCAAAGAACACCTGCACCTGGCCGCTGAGCAGATCCGGCAGCGGATTGCCGCGATAGGGTACGTGTTGCAGCTCGATGCCGGCGAGCATCTGAAACAACACGCCATAGACGTGCGGCGCGCTGCCGATGCCGGCCGACGCCATCGTCACCTTGCCGGGATTGGCCTTGGCATAGGCGATGAACGCGGCGAGCGTCTTGGCCGGGAAGGCCGGTGTCACCTCCATCACGAACGGCTCGATGTCGATGGTGGCGACCGGCGCGATGTCGCGCAGGAAGTCGTAGTCGAGCTTCTGATAAAGCGTGGCGTTGATGGTGTTCGCCGTCGTGATGATCATCAGCGTGTAGCCGTCGGGGGCAGAGTGGGCGACGTCGGCGGTGGCCAGATTGCTGCCCGCACCCGTCCGGTTTTCCACCACGACCGATTGACCAAGCTCTTCCGCCAGCTTTTGCGCCAGGATGCGGCCGATGATGTCGGGGCCGCTGCCGGCCGGAAAGCCGACGATGATGTGGATGGGCCGCGACGGATAGGTGTCGGCAAAGGCGGTTCGCGCGAGCGGCGGCAGCGCCGAAGCAGACAAAGCCCCTTGCAGAAAAATTCTTCGCGCCAAAGTCTTCCGCGCCAGCGTCATTGTTTCCACCCTCCAGCGTCGATTGTTGTTGGATATGGCCGGGCGGCCGCCCGGCGGGCGGAACGTTAGCAGAGCGTTGCGGGCGTTGGAATGTTGCGGCCGCGCGGGCTGCGGGCCCGAGCGATTGACGCCTCGCGGACTCGTGACCGCGCGTTAACACAGCGCGCGTGCGGATGCGCTATCAAGCCGCGCGGCATGAACGCGGCCTTTCATGCTTCATGCACCATCGATGCGCTAAAAGCCGCGCGCGATGATGAGCGGGCGCGACAAAAGTTACTGATAAGAGGCGTCGATGACGGCGGATGCGGGCAGCGAGCCCGGACAGGATATAGCGTTAACGGCGCGCGCCCACGTGACGCGGCGGCGCCTGCTGACCGCCGGCGTAGGATTCGCCGGCCTCGCCGCGAGTACGACCGCGGTTTACGCCGGCGCGGTCGAGCCGGAAGGTCTCATCGTCACCCGCTATGCGCCGGCGCCGCGCACTTGGCCGGCGGGGCAAAAATTGACCATCACGGCGATCGCCGACCTGCATGCCGGCGGTCCCGACATGCAGATCGAGCACGTGCGCGAGGTGGTCGACCGCGCCAACGCGCTTCATTCGGACCTCATCGTACTGCTCGGCGATTTCATCGCCTGGTACAAGTTTCCCTTCGTGCGCGTGCCCGACCCTTTGTGGGCCGCGGAACTCAAACGCCTTTCAGCCCCGCTCGGCGCCTGGGCGGTTCTCGGCAATCACGATTGGTGGCATGGCTTGCCCGGCGTGCGCGGCGCGCTCGCCAGCGCCGGCATTCCGATCCTGGAGAATGACGCGGTGCTGCTCGGCCCGCCGCGGCAAAAATTCTGGCTCGCCGGTTTGGGCGATCAGCTCGCCTATCCGATCGGGCGCGGCCGCTTCCTCGGCGTCGACGACCTGCCGTGGACGATGACGAAGATAAAGACCGATGATCCGGTGCTGCTGCTTGCGCACGAACCCGATATCTTTCCGCGCGTGCCGGCGCGGGTGGCGCTGACGCTTGCCGGCCATACCCATGGCGGGCAGGTGCGCGTGCCGCTGATCTGGCCGCTATTCGTGCCGTCGAAATACGGGGCGCGCTACGCCTACGGCCACGTGATCGAGCACGGCCGCCATCTGATCGTGTCCGGTGGGCTCGGCACCAGCACCATTCCGGCCCGCCTCGGCGTGCCGCCGGAAATCCTGCACATCACACTCGGCGCGTAGAGTGGACCTCTCCCCGCGTGCGGGGCGAGGGAGAGCGCGCAAACAAAAACGGCGCCGACTGTGTCGGCGCCGTCGCGGTCCTCGCGGGACCGGAAAGCTCTCAGTTGTTCAGCGGCGAGATCGGGCCCGATTCCGCCATTTCCGAAGTCAAGTCGGTGGTCGGCTTCAGCACCACGACGATGGTGCCGACATGAACGTGATTGTAGAGGTCGATCACGTTCTCATTGGTCATGCGGATGCAGCCCGATGAGATGGCCTGGCCGATGTATTCAGGCTGGTTGGTGCCGTGAATGCGGTACTCGGTGTCCTTGCCGTTCGAGTAGAGATACATGGCTCGCGCGCCCATCGGATTTTGCGGACCGCCGGTCACGAAGGCCGGGAATGGGCCGAGCCGCTTCTGCTCACCGGCGGTCGGGACCCACGCCGGCCATTCCGCCATGCGGCCGACCTTGGCGATGCCACTCCAGGCCTGCGCCTCTTCGCCGACGGTGATGCCGTAGCGGATCGCCTTGCCGCCGGGTTCCACGAAATAGAGGAACTTGTGATCCTCGTCGACGACGATGGTGCCCGGCGCTTCCTTGCGCGTGTAGTCGACAATGTGGCGGCGGAACTGCTCAGGAATGTCCGCCTGCGCATAAGGCAGATGGGACATCAAGTCCTTGTCGCGCGCAGTCCAGCCCGCCTCGGTCGCCGGCTCCAGAGTTTCCTCCATGCAGCCGCCGAGCATCAATCCCAGGCCTACGATCACTAAGGCAATCGAACGCATTTTCATGGCCGACCCAACCCCGCCGCGGTCACAAGCCGCGTGCTTTCCGATTCCGGCAACTTCATAGCGAAATTGTCGCAAACATGCCAGCCTAACTCTTAGTTGGACCACAGTCTGCGCACGGGTGTTGCAGGAATGCCGCAGTGCACACGGTTCCATCTGCGAACGGAGGATGTTGATGTACGCGCGGGAGCGTAAGCCCGGGACTCTTAATGGCGGTTTACTAAACCCGGTAACCGGGCGTTTACAAAGCCGGGTCATTGCTGCCGGGCGGACGGGACATGTCACCTCGGCGGACGATTTGCCGCCCACTTCCGCCGCACTCAAGCTTGCATCATCGCTCACGACAAATGGAAACGGGGTTCGAGAATGGATTACGCGACTGCCAAAACGGCCAAAAAGACTGCGCAAAATAACAAGACGCAAAAAACCGGCAAATCCGCCGAGCATGCCGACCACGGCACGGCGCTTGACCGCTGCTACGGTCAGATCGGGATTTCGGCGGTGGCGGCGGCTGCGCGCTATCAGGGCGCCGGCAAGAACCCGGCCTATGCGCCGGTCGTCAACCGGTGGGACGATCGCGCCGGAGAGGCTGCGTAAGCGGCGTCGCTTCCCGGTGCGCACTTGAGAAGCCGGAATTGCCAACTCGGATTTCCGGCCTCCGATTTCATATTTCCGCCGTCCGGCTTTCAGACTTCCGGGTTGAGATTGACGATTTCAGAATTGCGGCACAGCCAAGCCTCGAGCGCCGCCAGTGCCGCCACCATCATCCCGATCACGACGTCGATGGTTATCGCTTGACTGTCCTGGAAGGCGAGCAGCCAGGGCAATACAATAAGCGCAAGGCCGGCGATCAGGTTGAGCCATTCCTCCCACACCGCGAAGGCGGCCAAAGCCGCGATCGACAGCACCGCAATGAGGACGCCGACGATGGAAGCGGTCTGCCATGGGGCGCCGGTGGAGAGATCGAACAGCCACGGCGAGAAAAACAGCACTGCGCCGAGCGACAGGTTGACCACGTCGCACCAGCGCACGCTCGACCACTCGTCCATGAAATCCTCCCGCCGCGGACGCGGCGTG
>JASHVN010000309.1 GCA_030044555.1 Xanthobacteraceae bacterium
ATAGAGTGACCCGCCCGGACCCCAGCCGTGCAGTTCTTCGCCGTTGCAGTACTGGTCGACCTGCAGCAAGAGGCGCGCATCGTCGTGATCTTCGAAACGGTCGAGATCGTGAGATGGCTGCACCAGCGCCGGCCAGCCAAGGAGCTTCCCGAAGCTGGAACACCACGCGAAGCCATCGGGTACGCCATGAGAGCGCAACGCCTTCCACGCGTCGGAGTAAAGTGACTTTTGCGCCGTACTTAACTGCATGTTCCGAATCGTTCGGCTGTGCGGGTCCGGCAGATCGAAGATTGGACGCGGCACCAGCGCGCAAGATGGAAATACCTCGATTGGATCGAGATCCGCCTTCGCCGCTACCAGCCGTCCAATATCTGGCCAGTGAAAAACACAGTGATCGCCAAACGGAAAGCAGCCCGTCACCGCGTCGTGATCGCCAAAAAAGGCGAGCAGACCGGAGGCAGGCAGAAGTTCAGCGCCTGGTAGTCCGCTTAGCTCGGCGCAGTTGATCTGGCCGACAAACAGCAGCGGCTCTTCTTCCGCGATCGGCCATTGCCAATCGGGCGGCGCCAACGGCATGCCGCCGAAACGCGATGCCGTGGCACCAATCTCGGCGCGCCGCTGCGGCCACAGGCCAATGGCGGGGAGCGCTAACTCCATCAAGCGATCGCGAAGTTCCGGCACGTTTTGGCGCAGATGCTGCGCAACCTCATCGCGCGCCAGCGCAGGCGGCGGCGGATGATCGCATTGCCAGATAATGTTCGGCCAGAACTGTCCCTTCGGCTCTTGCGGCTCGGGTTGCGGGAGCGGCTTATCGAGCCAAGCACGGCTGCTGATGGCCCACTTGCGTACGTTCGAGTCCGAATGCTCCGCGAGTCGCTCAAGCACGGAATGCGCCTCTCCTCGTTTCTTGAGTTCCTCCACGATCTGCCAGGTTTGGCGCGTCAGCCTGTTCTTTCGTCCGACATGCTTAGTCGCTTTTGCGGCCTGAATACTTTCGACAAATTCCTGCGCAAGCTCGGCCACGCTCAGCTTGGAAAGCGCGCCGCTTTCGTCCCTCGGCTCGGACATGTCGCCCCTCACGCAACTTATCGTCGACGCAATTGTTCACGTTATGTTCTGGTAGTCAAGCCCCCTCCGGGTGAGGGCTTTGCAAATAATTCGCCTGTCCCGGTTCGCGGAGGGCTACGCGCGCGATGCACCCGGCGCTCCGGGGAATCCGCCTTCATGTCCGATGGCGAACGTGTTGAGCGCGGAGCAACGCGTAGGATGGGTTGAGCGGAGCGAAACCCATCAGAAGCGAAAGGAAGCGATGGGTTTCGCAAGGGCTCAACCCATCCTACGCCCTACTCCGCCGCCTGAACCGCAGCCGCCGCCGCACCGACCTCGCCGGCTTCGCCGCGCTGGCGCTCCAGTTGCGCGCGATAGCGCGGCACGATCAGGAGCGACACGATCAGGCCGACCACGAGCGGCGCGGCGGCGAGCATAAAAATGTGCTGCGCCGGCAGATGCGCGCCGAACGCCATGCCGCCAAGGAGCGGCCCGAGAGCGCCGCCGATACGGGCGACGGCGAAATTCGAGCCGATGCCCCAGGCGCGAATATAGGTCGGATAGATGTTCGCCTCGGTGGCGATGTTGCCGAATTGCAGCCCGAGCAGGCAGAAGCCGGCGCAGGCGACCAATGCGATCAGCGCCGCGGGCGGCAGGCCCGGAATGCCGATGCCGATCACGACGGGGATGCCGCAGGCAAACAGGATCGGCACCGGCAGGAAGCCGATACGGTCGAGAAACCGCATCGAGAGGAGGCCGGCCGCCGTGCCGCCGAACTGGAACAAAGCCGTCGCGATGGCGGCCTGCTCGACCGATACGCCGGAGCTCGACAGCACCGTCGGCATCCACTGATTGATGAAATAGAACACCATCAGGCAGAGGAGATTCGACGCCCAGTAGAGCGGGGTCAGCGTCGCCAGCGGCCCCTTGAGCAGCGCGCTGAGCGAGAAGCGGCCCTTGTTCTCTTCCCCTGAGATGATGAACCGCGTCGCCGGCCCGATCTGCAGCACCGGGTCGAGCCGTTGCAGCAGCGCGACGAGCTCATCGCGGCGGGCCGGCTGCAGCGTGAGATATTTGACCGATTCCGGCAGCGCGAACAGCAACACGGCGGCAACGGCGAGCGGCGCCAGCCCGCCGACCCAGAACAGAATGCGCCAGCCGTGAACCGCCATGAACTTGGCGGCGATCAGCCCCGGCAGGCCGCCGCCGAAGGTCACGCCGCTGAACATCAGGATGACCATGGTGGCGCGCGCGTTCTTCGGCGCGAATTCGTTGATCAGCGACACCATGATGGGCAGCGTACCGGCGAGCGCGACGCCGGCCAGAATGCGCGTGATCACGAGCTGATTGAGCGAGGCGGTGGCGACGGCCGCCAGAGAAAACAGGCCGAAGGCAAACGCGCCGGCGACGATGACGCGCTTGCGTCCGAAACGGTCGGCGAGATAGCCGAGGAGCGGCGGCCCGAACAGGCCGGCGGCGAGCGAACTCGACAGCAGGATGCCGAGTTCGGGCCCGCGTAGATGCCATTCCTTCATCAGGCCGGGCCCGGCGAAAGCGGCTGCGCCAAGATCGTAACCGTCGGTCATCATCACCAGAAAGGCGAGCACCACCAAGAGGACGTTGAAGCCGGTGATCTTCTGGCGATCCAGCACCGCGGTGACATCGACGGTCAGCTCGCTCATGGCATTCCCTCCCCCCTCGATTGATCTTCTTGGGCGGCGACCTTAGAGCATGATCCCGAAAAGTGGAAACCGGTTTTCGGATGAGCACGCGCTCGGGCTTAAACCGAAGGATCATACTCAAAGGAAAATCTTGAGCTTGATCCGATTCAATCGAATTGGATCAAGCTCAAGAGCGGCTCGCGCCCGATGTCCCGCTCGTGTCGCGATTCCAAAGCGCGTAACGCGTAGGACGGGTTGAGCGGAGCGAAACCCATCAGACGGCGGCGAAAAGAAAAAGTGATGCGTTTCGCAAGGTCTCAACCCATCCTACGGGCTACGGGCTATTCAATCGAATTGGATCAAGCTCAAGCGCGGCCCACCGCGGAGAGGTGGGCGGCGATCCCATCACGCCCGCTCGATGCGTGCGGCGTAGCAGCCGGGCGCGGCGAAGTGGGCGTGCAGATAGGCCGTTCGCGGATCGGCGAACAGCCGTTCGATGGTCTCTTCAAGCTTGCCGCCGTCGATCAGTTCCCAGCCGACCATCATGCCGCCGGCATCGAAGCCGCGCACCGCGAGCGTGCGCGTGCGCAATTGCCTGGGCACCTCATCGACGGCGTCGAATGTTTGCTCGCCCTTGCGCAC
>JASHVN010000310.1 GCA_030044555.1 Xanthobacteraceae bacterium
CCGCGCCCCGCGCGGCCACTCCCTCCCGCAAGCGGAGAGGGTAAGAGTTTCGCAGTCGGGTCATCCATCACCGCGAGTTCGGTCGAGCGCAGGCGCTTGATCTCGTCGCGCAGGCGCGCGGCTTCCTCGAAGTCGAGATCGGCGGCGGCGGCGCGCATGCGCGTCTCCAGATCGGCGATCACCGCCTCGAAATTGTGGCCGATGGTGGCGGTCTCGCCGAACTCGCCCTCGGCGCCGCCGCCGGTCGCAACCAGCACGTGGTCCCGCTCATAGACGCTGACCAGAATATCGGCAATGCCCTTGCGCACGCTTTCCGGCGTAATGCCGTTCTCGGCGTTGTATGTTTGCTGCTTCTCGCGGCGGCGCTCGGTCTCCGCCATGGCGCGTTCCATCGAGCCGGTGACCGCGTCGGCATAAAGGATGACGCGGCCGTCGACGTTGCGCGCGGCGCGGCCGATGGTTTGCACCAGGCTGGTCTCGCTGCGCAGGAATCCCTCCTTGTCGGCATCGAGAATCGCCACCAGCGCGCATTCGGGAATGTCGAGGCCTTCGCGCAGCAGATTGATGCCGACCAGCGCATCGAAGGCGCCGAGCCGCAAATCGCGAATAATCTCGATGCGCTCGATGGTGTCGATGTCCGAGTGCATGTAGCGCACGCGGATGCCCTGCTCGTGCAGGTACTCGGTCAAATCTTCGGCCATGCGCTTGGTCAGCACGGTGATGAGCGCGCGATAGCCTTTCTGCGCCACCTGCCGCACTTCGCCGACCAGATCGTCCACCTGGGTGCGCGCCGGGCGCACGTCGACGGGCGGATCGATCAGGCCGGTGGGGCGAATGACCTGCTCGACGAACACGCCGCCGGACTCGTTGAGCTCCCACGCCCCCGGCGTCGCCGACACGGCCATCGTCTGCGGCCGCATCGCATCCCATTCCTCAAAGCGCAGCGGCCGGTTGTCCATGCACGATGGCAGGCGAAAGCCGTATTCGGCGAGCGTCGCCTTGCGGCGGAAGTCGCCGCGATACATGCCGCCGAGCTGCGGCACGGTGACGTGACTCTCGTCGACGAACACCAGCGCGTTGTCGGGCACATATTCGAACAGCGTCGGCGGCGGCTCGCCGGGCTTTCGCCCGGTCAGATAGCGCGAATAATTCTCGATGCCGGCGCAGGCGCCGGTTGCCTCCATCATTTCCAGATCATAGAGCGTGCGCTGCTCCAGCCGCTGCGCTTCCAGAAGCCGCCCGGCGGCATGGAGCTGATCGAGGCGCTGCTTCAACTCGACCTTGATGCCGGCGATCGCCTGCAGCAGCGTCGGCCGCGGCGTCACATAATGCGAGTTGGCGTAGATTTTGACGAATTCGAGTTCGTCGGTTTTTTGCCCGGTGAGCGGATCGAATTCGTGGATCGATTCCACCTCGTCGCCGAACAGCGATACCCGCCAGGCGCGGTCCTCATAGTGCGCGGGGAAAATCTCGATCACGTCGCCGCGCACACGGAACGAGCCGCGGTAGAAATCGCCGGCCGAGCGCTTGTATTGCAGCGCCACCAGATCGGCGAGAAGCTGGCGCTGGTTGAGACGCTCGCCGCGCTTGATGGTGAACGTCATCGCCGAATAGGTCTCGACCGAGCCGATACCGTAGATGCACGACACCGAGGCTACGATGATGACGTCGTCGCGTTCGAGCAGCGCCCGCGTCGCCGAATGGCGCATGCGGTCGATCTGCTCGTTGATCGAGGAATCCTTCTCGATATAGGTGTCGGTGCGCGGGATGTAGGCTTCCGGCTGGTAGTAATCGTAATAGCTGACGAAATATTCGACCGCGTTGTCGGGAAAGAAGCTCTTGAACTCGCCGTAGAGCTGCGCCGCCAGCGTCTTATTGGGCGCGAGGATCAAGGCCGGGCGCTGCGTCTGCTCGATCACCTTCGCCATGGTGAAGGTCTTGCCGGAGCCGGTGACGCCAAGCAGCACCTGGTTGCGATCGTTGCGGCGCACGCCTTCGACGAGTTCGGCGATCGCCTGCGGCTGATCGCCCTTGGGATCGAAATCCGATTTGATGATGAGGCGGTAGCCGCCTTCCGACTTTTCCGGTCGCGGCGGACGGTGCGGCGTCCAGGGTTGCTCGCGAAATTCCGGCCGGCCCTCGCGGAGCAATTGCTCGAGCGATTGCTGACTGGCGAGGCCGCCAAGCGTGAGCGGCTGCGGCGACGGGCGGTGCCGCTTCTCGCGGCGCGGTTCGGAAATATCGGAAATCTCGTCGGCGCCGTCCGGCGCCTCGCCGATCACCGGCCGGCTCGGGTCGCTGTCGTCATAGCCCAGCGCCTTGGCGAGCTCGGGATCGATATCGCTGGGGCCTTTGGCGGCGTAGCCGGTTTGCGGCCGCTCAGCGAAGGCCTGCTGCGTCGACTTGCGGGCTCTGTGGGCATTGGAGAAGTCGGCGCGCCGGTCCCAGGAATTGTCGGGTGGCGGCTGCAGCCCGGTTTGCGAGCCGAGCCCTGCCGTGCCTTGACCGATGCCGGGATTGAGCAGATCGGCAAGTTGCGGATCGAGCTCCGGCACATCCGGCCGCGCCGCCTTGGCGCGGGTCGGCCGGGCCGGGTCCTTCTTCGAGTGCTTGGCCGGATCGCGCTGTTTGGGCGCCATGGCTGCAATATGGGGCGAGTCCCGCTAGGGGAAAAGTGCGTAGCCGCTATTCGAGCCGGATCCCCGCGCGCTTGATCACCTCGCCCCACTTCTTCGAGTCCGAAGCGATCAAAGCGCCAAATTGTTCCGGGGTGCCGCCGCCGGGCTCGTTGCCGATGCCGGCGCTCCACTTGGCGAAGACCGGCGACTGGATCGCGCGCTTGCTTGCCGCATTGAGCGTGTCGATCAGCGGGCGCGGCAGACCGGCCGGAGCGATGAGTCCGACCCAGCCCGGCGCCGAATAACCGGGGACGCCGGCTTCCGCGATCGTCGGCAGATCCGGGAACGCCGGCGATCGGTGGTCGCCGCTGACCGCCAACGCCCGCACCTGGCCGGATTTGGCAAACGGCGCGATCGAATTGAGCGCCTCGAACATGAGCTGCACCCGCCCGGCGATCAGATCGTTGATGGCCGGCGCGCCGCCTTTGTAGGGCACGTGAACGATGTCGGTGCCGGTCATGAACTTGAACAGTTCGCCGGCCACATGCCCGGGCGATCCATTGCTCGAGGACGCGTTGAGCAGCTTGCCGGGATTTCTCTTGGCGTAGTCGATGAGCGCGCGCACCGACATGAACGGGGTCTTCGGCGACACCGCGAGCAGCAATTGGCTGTACTCGACGACCATGATCGGCTGAAAATCGCGGGCAATGTCGTAAGGCACATGCGCGACCAGATGCGGCGCCATGGTCAGCGCCCCGATCGGCGCCAGGCACAGCGTGTAGCCGTCGGGCGGCGACTTGGCGACGATGTCGAGGCCCACCGTCAGCGCGCCGCCGGGCCGGTCATCGACAATGAGCTGCTGGCCGATTTCCTTGCCAAGCGCCATGGCGAAAACGCGCGCCACCGTATCGCTGGCGCTGCCCGCGGCCTGCGGGACGATAAGCCGGATCGGGTGGTCGGGATATTGCGCCTGCGCGGCGCTCGCGAGCGCACAGGCGACGATGGCGAAGATCATTTGCAGACGGCGCATGATGCGGCTCCCGGCGGACGTTTGCGAGGCGTTGAAAAATTGTAATAGTCTCGCCCTCCGGGAGAAAGCGTCCAGGGCAAGCATCATGAGTTCATTGGATTTTGCGCCGCTCTTGGCTGCCGGGCTGCCGCCGGCGGCCGGCAAATGGAACGGCTCGGCCACATACAGTTTTGTCGGCGGCAATAACGATCCCGACCATGTGCCCGTCGATGGCCTGATCGCGGCGATGAGCGCCGTGCTCAAGCGCGAGGGCACGACGCTTTCGACCTATGGGCTCGCAAGCGGGCCGCTCGGTTACCGCCCTTTGCGGGAATTTCTGGCGCAAAAGCTCAAACGCGCCGCCGGCATCACCTGCACGGCCGATGAAATCCTCATCACCTCGGGCTCGCTGCAGGCGCTCGATCTGGTCAACGGCATTTTGCTCAATCGCGGTGACACGATCATCACCGAGGCCGAGACCTATCAGGGGTCGCTCAATCGCTGGACGCGGCTTGGCGTGAATGCCATCGGCATTCCGCTCGACCGCGACGGCATGCGCATGGACGCGCTCGCCGCCGCACTTGACGATCTCAAACAGCGCGGCGTGCGCGCCAAGTACATTTACACCATTCCGACCGTGCAGAATCCGACCGGCACGATCCTGCCGGAAACGCGGCGGCTCGACCTGCTGCGGCTGGCCGAGCAGCACGGCGTGCCCATCTTCGAGGACGATTGTTACGCCGATCTGATCTGGAGCGGCGAGCGGCCGCAGGCGATTCATGCCTTGAGCAAGCACGGCGGCGTCATCCATATCGGCTCATTCTCCAAGTCGATCGCACCGGCGTTACGCGTCGGCTACATCGTCGCGGAGTGGTCCTTGCTGTCGCGCATGCTGCCGATCAAGACCGACGCCGGCTCTGGCGCGCTGGAGCAGATGGTGCTGGGCGAATATTGCCCCGCGCATTTCGGCGCGCACGTGCCGGCGCTGACGCGCGGCCTGCGCCGGAAACTCGAAACCATGATGGACGCGCTCAACGAGCAGTTCGGCACCGCGGCCGAGTTCGACGATCCCAAGGGCGGCATTTTTCTCTGGGTGAAGCTGCCGGACGTCGTCGATACGATGAAGCTTTATCAGGCCGGGCTTGCTGCCGGCGTCGCCATCAATCCGGGCCCGGAATGGTCGACGGACAAAAGCTACAGCAGGAGCCGCATGCGGCTGTGCTTTGCCAATCCTTCGCACGAAGCGATCCGTGCCGGCGTCGCGACCTTGGCCGAAGTCTGCCGCCGCGAATTCGGCGTGCCCGACCGCATCGCCAACGTGCAGCAGCGCGCCAGCGCATGAGCGCGAGCGACACCTCGCGATCGGCGCCTATAGCGGGATGAGATTTGGTCGAATCGTCATGCCCGCGCTTGACGGGGCCCCCCATCGCGCATCGCCCGATGGGGACCCCGACGCGGGCATCCACGTCTTAAATGCCGCGCCAAGATAAAAACGTGAATGGCCGGAACAAGTCCGGCCATGACGGCTTCTGTCAAACTAAAATCATCACGTTCCAGGCTACGGAGACAGCGGCGGAACGAAACTGACCGTGAAAGAATTGCCGCCGACCGGATCGGATACGGCGGACCAGGACTTGCCTTCCGGATCGACCACCATGATCGCCTGCTGCGCGCGCGACAGATTTGGGTTCGCGCCATTGGCGGTGATCCCGCTGAAGGTGACCTTCTGATAATTGGGAAGATAAGACGAAGACGCGAGCACCAAAGCGCAAGAGGCGCCGCAATAGGCGCCGTTGTCTTCCACGATCCATTCCGCGGTCGCCAATATGGTGTGCGGATTTTGCACCTGGATCGTGAAGGGCGTCTTCCAGCGGTTCTGATCCATCATGCTCATGATCCACGTCGATGCCCCGCCGGGCTTGCAGGAGCCCAGGCATTGCAGCGACGCGGTGATTGCGTCTCCCGGCTGGACCGTGAACCGGGTCGCATCGATCGAAACGGGAGGGTCCGGATAAAGCTCGTACCACACCGTATAGCTGGCAATATCCTTCTGCGTCGTGCTGTCATGAACGACGGCTTGATCGGTTCCGAGCTGAATGAGCACGGTCTCGCCCAAACCGCCGATGCCGATCCAGGTCGAACTGTCCTCGATGATGGTTCGGCCGCGCGGATCATTCGGGTAATTCACCCAGGCGACTTTGGGAACGACCCAGGTCCCTTGGGCGGACGTATAGTTGCCGCCCAAAACCCCGCCCGGCAGCACATAGCCGGCCCAATTGGCATCGATGTCGTCATGCGGACGCGCCTTCATGAGCGGACCGTTCCGCAGGGCGATGCGGTTTGCTGCCGGGTTTGCCGGGCGCCTCGCCGGCAAGTGCGCAACGGCTGGTTTAAATCCCCCCGTCGGCACATTCATGGTCCAGACCGCCAGTGCGCAGACCGGCACGATCGCTGCCGTGCAATAGCGGGCGATGCACGGCATCCGTCGCCATGATCTACGATCATCTCTTTCGCCGCTCATGAAAGCTCTCCACCATGCATGTCGACGAGACCAGCGTGGTGGATTTGAAGTTCCTGAGATCCAGCGACAAACGCGAACAGGAACTGCAAATCCAAAATGGAACGATCGCTCATTGAACGTTGGTTATTTTCAGATTGCTGAACTGATAGGATATCGGCACCGAGCCTTGCGGCGAGTAGGTCGATGGGAATCCGGGACCCACATAGAGACCCACAAAGGTATTTTGCAGCGGCCGGGACATTGCGAACGGCCAGAATGGCTGATCGTTGATGTAAGTGGCGCCGCTTTTCCCGTTCCAGCTGACCCGCAATGTGTTGGTGACGCCGCCGCCGTGTTTCAGCGCCGCGCTTGGCTGATAAGCGATCGGAATGAGGGTCGCCTCAACTCCTCCGTTCTGATCGAACGGCAGAAAATGAAAGAGCGCCGCTTGCCCGTCTTCGCGAGCAAAGAAGACCCAGAAGCTGTCGATATCGGTGAAGCCAAACATGATGCCAGCCGCCGCATTTGTCGGATCCGCGACCGCAGGCCCCACCATGTCGACGCAGGCATCGCCGCTATCGATGTGCTTGCCGCCGTAGAACATGCCGCCGAAGGTGGCGGAGACGAAATTTTGCCCGTCGTAGAACGGCGTCGACGTCACCACGGCGTGGCCGTTGCCGATGGATCCGGTCCCGTGCCAGTCGGGCTCGGCGGTCTGAAAATTGTCTTGCAGAATGGTTGTCGATCCCTTGCAGGCCAGAGCCGGGCCGGCGCTGGCCGCCAGAACTAAAGCCGCAGCTGCGACAAGCCTCGACACCATGAAAGCCCCTCCGGATTGAGATGCCGCTCAGTGCGCGCAGCATCACAGTTCAAACCGGCACGGCCGCGGCACGCCCCTCGCGGACGCGCCCGCACCCGGCTCAATATCTGCGATGGTGGTGCGGCGGGTCCTTGCGCGGCGGCTTGCCCCCGCCGCCATGGTGGCGCACCGGCTGCAATTGGTGACGCTTGGCCCATTCGGGATGCTGACGGAATAGCCGCCCGCGGCGCAACTTGGCCCATTCCCCATGGTGCCGGAATTGCCGCGACCAGCGCTGCCTCGCCCATTCGGGATGGTGGTGGAATTGCCGCGTTCCGCGCAGCTGCGCCCATTCCGGATGGTGGCGAAATTGCCGTCCCCGGCGCTGAATCGCCCAGTCGGAATGCTGGCGAAACAGCCGCCCGCGGCGCAACCTCGCCCATTCGGGATGCTGGTGAAACTGCTGCCCGCGGCGCAACGTGGCCCAATCGGGATGCCGGCGAAACTGCTGCGTCCGCCGCTGCCCAAGGTCACGCGCCCTCTCGCGCGCGCGCCGGTCCGACGTGAGCCAAGGTTCATGCCCGTGGCGAACCGCAGAGGCGCCGGGCTGCGGCGACGCGGCAGGCGTCGTCGGTGCTGCCGGCGCCGGATTTGCCGGATCGGCAAGCGCGTTGGCCGCCGCGATGGCGGCGACGACCGCGATCAGGGCGACGCAGAAAAGATGTTCAACAATTCTGCGCATGGCGCGTTTCCATTCCGTTGAACAAGGGGCCGCTGCGGCGATGAATAAGATGCCGCTGCGGCGGGCGGACGCAAAGCGCCGGCAAGACACAAGCATGACCGACGCTGCCGCGAAGGCTCGAACCTTAAACGGCGCGGATCGAGCCGATTTGCCGCCGAACGTGGCGCCCGCCGTCACTTCGAAATCTGAGTGACGGAGAGATTGCTGAACTGGGCGGTGGTCGGATTACTTCCCGATTCCACCTCCACGCCGATCTTGCTGCCCTGCAATGCAGCAAGCGGAAACGTTTGGAACAACTGACCGTTGATGTACGCTGACGCGCTGGTGCCGTTCCAGGTGATGCGCAAGTCGTTAGTCGCATTGGCGCCGGTCTTTACCGCCGAAGACGCCACCTCAGCCACCGGGTTGAGCCATCCTTCGGGGGTCCACTCGGCGATGTCGGCTTCGCCGTTGCCCCAGATCTCGAACATGTAGATCCCGGCGCTGGTATCACCAAAAACAATTCCGCCGCCGGCGTTGGGGTCCGCCGGGAGAACGATATCGACGCAAACGTCGCCGGTATCGATGAAGGCGCCGCCATAGACGACACCGCCCCATTGCTGCGCCGGGACCGTCACCTTCGCGGTGCCGCCGCCGATGGTGAAAGTGCCGTTGTTGATAGCGCTCCAGGCCGGATCAGTATTCTGAAAGCTGGGCGGGTTGATGACCTGAGAACCCTGGGTCATCGTGCAGGCGTAGGCAGGCGCTGAAGTAACGGCCATTGTCAGGAAAACAGCCGTCGCGAACTTCGGTGACATGTTTGCTCCCTTCCCCATGCGTTGCATTTGCCGCACATCGTCAGTCTAAACAGTCTCACATCGGCTTGACAAGAATGCGCGGCGCGCGCCGGTGCAGTTTCAAGGCGATGCGAGGTTCGTGATTTTAAGATTGCTGAACATCCAAGTCGCGCCGCTGACGGAATTCACGCCGGGATCGCCCTCGCCCCAAAGACCCAGTTTAGTTCCTTGCATGGCTGGCAGCGGCAGCGTCGCAAATTTCACGCCATTGACGTAAATGGTCCCGCTATTGCCGGTTGCGGCGCCGCCCGCTGGAGCGATGGTGAGGCGCAGCGTGTTGCTGACATTGGCGCCGGTCTTCAAGTTTGGCGCCGCCCGCCAGGGCACCAGATAAGACCAGCCGTATGGCTGCTGCTGCAATTGCGCCAGCGCCACCTGTCCATCCTCCTCCATCGCGAACACAAAAAATCCGGAACTGGTCTGGCCGAAGACGATACCGGCAGCCGCCTGACTTGCATCGGCGACGCTCGGGCTCGTTATATCCACGCAAGCGTCAAAGCCCGGGAATTGGCTATCCGGGAAAAACTGACTGTCATAGACGGCGACGGCGAAATCTCCCGGCGGCGGCGTCAGTTTTGCCTGGCCGCCGGCTATGCTGAGAATGGGAACGCTGGGCGTGATCGGGATACCTGATGGTGAGGTGTCCCAGGCCGGATTCGCGGTCTGAAAGTTGTCCTGCAGGATCACCGTCGGCCCCATGCACGCCAGAGCAGGCCCCGGCGTCATCGCAAGCACCAACAAAATCGCCGGCAATCGCAACACCGTTATCGCCCCCTCGCCCACAATAGACCTGCGTCAGTGACACTAAAATAACATCAAACAAATTTCCCCTTGAATTGTCAAAACAGCCGCCGGCGTCTCAAAACCCCTTTACCGCCTCGCTGACGTGTTCGACCTCGGGCGGCGCGGCGAAGCAATGACCGACGAGCTTGCGCCATTCGGCAAAATCCGGCGAGCCGCGAAAATCGGTCGTGTGATTCTCGACCGTCGCCCATTTGATCAACAGACGATAGCGACTCGGCTTTTCGATCGAGCGGACCAGATCCAGGCCATGGCAGCCTTTGGCGCGCTGGAAAATCGGCGCGGCTTTTCTCACGCCGTTCTCGAATTCGGCTTCCATTCCCGGCTTGACGTCGATCTGCGCGATTTCGGTGATCATGTTTGCTCTCCGCCGCTCTACGGGTGTTAATGTGATCCAGGCGCTGAATATTTTATCTTTAAGACATTGAGATCTTGAAGTCATCGAGATCTTGAAGTCATCGAGATCTTGAAGTGATTGAGATCTTGAAGTCATTGGGACCCTGAAGGCATTGGTGACCTTGAAATTGACATCGGCTATCGCTTCCTCCTTGTTCTTACTTGGGTCGGATACTTACTTGGGTCGGAGACCGTCCTGCCGCGCGACGGCGAGGGAGCATAGCTGTGCCGCGCCTGCCCGGTGCTGTCTTGAAGCGCCATTCTGACTGCCCACATCAAGATCCCCGCCACCGCCCAAAAAGGCTTGCCATGATCGACGTACATTATTGGACCACGCCGAACGGCCATAAGATCACGATTTTCCTCGAAGAAGCCGGACTGGAGTACAAAATCATTCCGGTCAACATCGGCAAGGGCGAGCAATTCAAGCCGGAGTTTCTGACGGTCTCGCCGAACAACCGCATTCCCGCCATTGTCGATCACCAGCCTGCCGACGGCGGCAAGCCGATCCCGGTGTTCGAGTCCGGCGCCATCCTGCTCTATCTAGCCGACAAGACCGGCAAGTTCATCGCCAAGGATTTGCGCGGCCGCACCGACACCATCGAGTGGTTGTTCTGGCAGATGGGCAATCTCGGCCCGATGTCGGGCCAGAATAATCACTTCAGCAATTATGCCGAGGACAAGATTCCGTACGCGATGGACCGCTATCGCAATGAGGTGAACCGATTGTACGGCGTGATGAATAGGCGCCTCGCCGATCATGAGTATCTCGCCGGCGCCTATTCGATCGCCGACATGGCGTCCTATCCGTGGGTGACGATCTGGGAACGCCAGCACCAAAACATCGAGGATTTCCCGCACATCAAGCGCTGGCTGGCGGCGATCAAGGCGCGGCCTGCGGTCATCAAGGCCTATGAGTGGACGCCGAAGATCAATCCAGGCCAGGGCGGCGTGCGCACGGCCGAAGAGCGGGCAATTCTGTTCGGCCAGACCGCAGCCTCGGTGAAGAGCGCCGCCGACCGCGCGGCCGCCTCATAGCGGTCGTAGAGCATGATCCCGAAAAGCTTGCCTTCGGACTTGATCCGGAGGTGGATACCGATTTTCGGATAAGATCATGCTCAAAGGAAAAATCTAGACCTTGATCCGATTCAATCGAATTGGATCAAGGTCTAGCGACAAAAGAAGCCGCTACGGCGAGACGCCGCCGATATAGCCGGTGATCTTCCAGGCGCCCGCGTCCTTGGTGTAGCAGATCTGGTCGCTGGCGAGCGGGGCGACAGCGTCGACCGTAACGAAGCCGGTCTTGCCGTCCGGCAAGGCCACGTGCAGGAACGGCGACCCGCCTTGCGGCGTCTGCCCGGTCTCGGGCAGCACGCGCACGAAATACATGCCGAGCTTCTCGATGACCTGCGCGTTCGGCTGCCCCGCAGCGCGCACTTCGACGCCGTCGCTGGCCGGATAACCCCAGTCGCCCGGATCGGTGTCGGTTTGCCCGAGAAGGGTTTGGAACGCGCCCGGATCAAATGTCGGCGGCGCCGGCGCGCAGAACAGGCCCTGATTCTGCGGCACTTCCGCCAGCGTATCATCGGCGGCATCGGCGGTCAGGATATCCCAGCCGGATCCCTCAGGACTATCGAGGCCGATGGCCTTAGCGAGATTGTCGATGCCGGATTTCTTCGGGTCGGCGACGTCCTTGTCCTGCACCCAGAAAAAGCCCTGGCCGACGACCAGGTTGGCCAGCGCGGCGCGGTCCTTGCGTTGGGCTGCGGCGGCGAGGTCCTTGCGGAACGCCACAAAGCTCGGGTCGCTGTAGGGTCCGGGCAGCGTTATCGCGACCGGCTTATAGGGCTGCACCGGCGCGGGCGGCGGCGGCGGCGGCGGCTGAAAACCTTTCGGCGGCTGCGGCAGGTCCCCCTGCGCCGAACCGCTGCCGGGAGCCAGCATGACCATCATCGCTGCGGTGAACAGCACGGCGACGGACACGACGAAATGGCGGCGCATCGCTCAATCTCCAATTCGCTACTCTAGAAGTTCGCTAGGGCAAAAGAAGTTCGCCAAGAGAAGTTCGCCAGAAGTCCGCCAAGGCAGAGCCGCAAAGTGATAAAGGCAGATTGCGACCGGCCTGCGGCGGTCCGTCACACCTATAGACCAATCCGCGCGGGCGATGAACCCCGCCGAGCACTGACGGCTCATGATTGCCTTCCGGCTCATGATTGCCTTCGCATCATACCGGCGCGGATGCGTTAAGAAGACTGCCGGTTCTTCATTGTCTGGAAAGGATCATCATGCCCGCCCTGCCCGTCTCGCCCTATGTGCTCACAATTCTGCTCCTGGTCGGTTCCAATTGTTTCATGACGACGGCCTGGTATTGGCATCTGCGATTTCGTGAACTCCCGCTCTGGCAGGTCGTTCTCATCAGCTGGGGGCTCGCCTTTTTCGAGTACTGGATGGCGGTGCCGGCCAATCGTTACGGCTCCTACGTTTACTCCGCCGCGCAGCTCAAAACGATTCAAGAGGTGATTACGCTGACCGTCTTCGGCGTATTCTCGACCGTATACTTGCATCAGCCGGTCACCTGGAATCAGGCCGTAGGCTTCGCATTGATCGCTGCCGGCGCATTTTTTGTTTTCCGCGCCCCGATCTGATTTGACGCGTCCGCATCCAGATCGCCGTTTCAATCCTTTTCCGTCGCGCGGTGCGCGAGCTGCAGAGACACCAGCCGCGCCAACAACGTCGCCGGGAACAGTTGGCCGATCATCGCCTCGAGGTTGGCGAGATTACGCGCCATCGGAAAGACCGGCAGAATATCGCCATAGGTTGACGTGGTCAGCGTGCCGAAGCTGAAATAAAGCAGCGCCGCGCCGGAGCCGTGCTCCGCGCCGCTCTGCGGCAACCCGGAAAAAGAATCGGGCACCAGCGTCGCGATGAGCGAATAGAGGATGAAAAAGAACAGCGCGAAATTCATGTAGAGCACGATGGCGCCCTCAATCCGGTGTCGCGTCACGCGGCCGGGCCCGAACACGGCTTTGGCGATGACCACGCTCAGGGTGCCGATGGCGAGCAGGCGCCCGACGGCACTGAGCCATTCGGTCAGCACCGACGGATAATGCACGTGAAGAATGACGCCGACGACGCTGAGAACGGCCGAGGCCAAGACGATCCCAGCCGCCACGTGGCTGCGCGAGGTGACCACGAGCGTGGCGAGGACATACAACACGAACGTCGCCGGCGAGACAAATTGCGGCAGCCAGCCCATGCCGGCCAAGGGCGTGGCAACAAACAGAAACAACGCCTCGATGACCAGGAGCGCGCTCAGACCTGGTTCGCGCGTTCGCTCCTGCCACTTTCGAAAGCGGCGGTAAGACGCGCTGAAGGTCTTGGCCGTGGCGCCCATGATTTTATCGCCCGCCTAGGGCAGAACGGTTTTTCTTTGAATCGCCATTCCGCTCTAGCTTATTGTTGGAGCATGATCTTTTCCGAAAACCGGTATCCACTTTTCGGGATCATGCTCTACAGATCCAGCGTCGCCGTCACCGGCACATGGTCGGAGGGGCGCTCCCAGCCGCGCGAGTCCTTCGCAACCTTGACGGCAGAGACGCGGTCGGCGAGCGCCGGTGAAACCCAGATGTGGTCGAGACGGCGGCCTTTGTCGGCGGCGGCCCAATCCGGCGAACGGTAGCTCCACCAGGTGAAAAGCTTCGTCGGCTCCGGCACGAAGGCGCGCACGGGATCGATCCAGCCGCCCGCTTTCTGCACGGCAACGAGCTTCTCGCACTCGATCGGCGTGTGCGAGACCACGCTGAGAAGCTGCTTGTGGCTCCAGACGTCGCATTCGAGCGGCGCGACGTTGAGGTCGCCGACCACGATGCTGCGCTGCCCGGCGTCGGACCGTAACGTCGCGCTGCCGCCCATCTCGTCGAGAAAGGCGAGCTTGTGGGCGAATTTCACGTTGACCGCGGGGTCGGGAATGTCGCCGCCCGCCGGCACATAGAAATTATGCAGCGTGATCGGATCCTGCAGACCGGCGCGTTCGCCGAGCATGATGGAGACGTGACGGCAATCGCTCTTGCCACAGAACACCTGGATCGCGCTCGATTCAAACGGCAGCCGCGAGAGCACGACGACGCCGTGATAGCCCTTCTGCCCGTTCAGCGCCACGTTCTCATAGCCGAGCCGCTTGAAACGCTTGCGCGGAAAGGCGTCGTCCGGGCACTTGGTCTCCTGCAGGCACAGGATATCGGGCCGCACCGCCTTGATGAATTTGGCCACCAGATCGATGCGCAGCCGCACCGAATTGATGTTCCAGGTGGTCAGCGTGAGCTTCACAGCGACCAGGCGATCGGGCGGTTGGAGATCAGAAAGTCAGGAACCAGAAAATCAGGCATCAGCAAAATCAGACATCGGCAAAACCGGGGATCAGGAATTAAACGGCATCGGCAATCGGGGATTATATAGCGACTCCGCTGCGGTTTGCCAGCGCCTGCCTGATGTCAGACTTCCGACTTCCTGATCTCTGGTTTTCTGATCCTTGACTACTGATTGCTCGCCCCCGAATTGCGCTGATAATTGATCACGAACAGATCCGGATCGGGCTTTTTGTCGGTGTCGAGATTAAACACGGCGACCGTGGTCTGCAGGCCCTGCGGGTCGGTCACGGTCCATTGCCGCAGCGTCGAATCCTTGGCGTCGAACATCATCATGAGCCGGCTGGTGCCGACCATGATCTGCTTCTCCTCGACGACGATGGTGATGTATTTGTCATCGGACGACACGCTCACGACGTCGGTGTCGTGCAGAAGATCGATGTGGCCGGCGAGCAGGTAGCGCAGCGGCGTTTGCGACAGCGGCCACAGATCCTGCGTGTTGAGATCGCGATTGCGCACCGCGACTGACGAACCGTCGGCGATCACTTCGGTCGGGCTTGGAGGATTGTATTCAAAGCGCACCTTGCCCGGCTTCTGAATGTAGAAGGTGCCGTCGGTGCGGCTGCCATCGGGCGCGATCTGCACGAAATTGCCAACCAGCGTCTGAATGCCGGAGAGATAATGGCTGACGCGGTCAAGGGTATGCCGCTGCTGCGCGTCGAATGCCGTTGCCTCTCCCGATTGTCCGCTGCCGCCCATGTTGAACGGCAGTGAGAACGGGAAGAAGCTGCCGCTATGGCCGCTCCCGGCATCGGGCGCCGCCGTAGCGTCACTCGAAGGCGCGGTGGCGCCGCTCGATGGCGCCGTGGCGCCAGGCGAGGGAATCGAGGCAGGTGGAACCGGAGCGTCAGGATCGACGGCCGCGCCGGTCGCGTCCTTCTGGTGCGGCGCCGGCGTCGGCAGCGGCACGTTCTCGGCAAACGCAGATGCGGCAGCGAAGGTGGCACAACCCAGTGCCACGAGAATTATCGCTGCATGCCGTGCGGCCATGTCCCTCTCCCGCTCGCGCCCCCGCGCCAAACGCGTCGCTACGCGGCCGTTATGGCGAATTCGCGACCACCAAGCCTTTAGCCACCATTAAGTCTTTAGCGACTGCCTGTCCTTAAAGAGCGAGGCCCCGATTCTCAATAGGCCTCTTCGTTGGCTTCGACGAGGATTTCGCGCTTGCCGGCGTGATTGGGCTGGCCAACGATGCCTTCCTTCTCCATGCGCTCCATGAGCGAGGCAGCGCGATTATAGCCGATCTGCAGCCGTCGCTGGATATAGCTGGTCGAGGCCTTGCGGTCGCGGGTGACGATCTGCACCGCCTGCTGATAGAGATCCGCGCCTTCGGCCTCGCTCGCCATGCCCATCGGCGTGCCGTCGAACACTGCGGCGCCGTCGCCTTCCTCCGGCTCCTCGGCGGTGACCGCTTCGAGATATTGCGGCACGCCCTGCGCCTTGAGATGGCGCACGACCTTCTCGACCTCTTCGTCGGAGACGAACGGTCCGTGCACGCGGCTGATGCGGCCGCCGCCGGCCATATAGAGCATGTCGCCCTGGCCGAGCAGTTGCTCGGCGCCCTGCTCGCCCAGGATGGTGCGGCTGTCGATCTTGGAGGTGACCTGGAAGGAGATGCGGGTCGGGAAATTGGCCTTGATGGTGCCGGTGATGACGTCGACCGACGGCCGCTGCGTCGCCAGGATCACGTGCAGGCCGGCCGCGCGCGCCATCTGCGCCAGACGCTGCACCGCGCCCTCGATGTCCTTGCCGGCGACCATCATCAGGTCGGCCATCTCGTCGACGATGACGACGATGTAGGGCAGCGGCTCGAGATCGAGCTCTTCGTTCTCATAGATCGCTTCGCCGGTCTCCTTGTCGTAGCCGGTCTGGACGGTGCGGTTGAGCTTCTCGCCTTTCTTGTTAGCCTCGGCGAC
>JASHVN010000311.1 GCA_030044555.1 Xanthobacteraceae bacterium
TGAGAGCGGGCGACGTCATCGCCCGTATCCCGACCGAAAGCGCCAAGACGCGCGACATCACCGGCGGTCTGCCGCGTGTTGCCGAGCTGTTCGAGGCACGCCGGCCGAAGGAGTCCGCGGTCATCGCGGAAATCTCCGGCACGGTCCGCTTCGGCCGCGACTACAAGAACAAGCGGCGCATCACCATCGAGCCGACCGACAAGAGCGAGGAGCCGCGCAAGTATCTCGTGCCGAAGGGCAAGCACATCCACTTGCAAGACGGTGACGTGATCGAGAAGGGCGACTTCATCGTCGAAGGCAATCCGGCGCCGCACGACATTCTGGCGATCAAGGGCGTCGAGGAGCTGGCCGGCTACCTCGTTAACGAGATCCAGGATGTCTATCGGCTGCAGGGCGTGGCGATCAACGACAAGCATATTGAGGTGATCGTTCGCCAGATGCTGCAGAAGGTGGAGATCGAGGAGTCCGGCGAGACCGACCTCATCCAGGGCGAACAGGTCGACAAGATCGAGTTCGACGAGGTCAACGCGCGGGCAGCCGAGGAAGGCAAGAAGCCGGCGACCGCGCATCCGGTGCTGCTCGGCATCACCAAGGCCTCGCTGCAGACCCGCTCGTTCATCTCGGCGGCGTCGTTCCAGGAGACCACCCGCGTGCTCACCGAGGCGGCGGTCAACGGCAAGGCCGACACGCTCGACGGGCTCAAGGAGAACGTCATCGTCGGCCGGCTCATCCCGGCCGGCACCGGTGCGATGATGAACAAGGTGCGCGAGATCGCGGTCAAGCGCGACCAGCTCATCCTCGCCGAACGCGAGCGCGAGGCCGCGATCAAGGCCGAAGCGACCGCCGAAGAGCCTGCGGCGCTGCCGGCGGCGGAGTAGGGGCCGCGGGGGCCGCGCGTTCCTCGACCCAGACGATCATGACGAAGGGCCGCCGCGTTGGCGGCCCTTCTGCTTTTGGCATCGCTTTTTCCTTTCAGCATGATCTTTTCCGAAAACCGGTTTCCACTTTTCGGGATCATGCACTAGCTTCCGCGCGGGATTGCCGGAGCGATACGCATGTTCCCGCCGCAGCGGATCGTCTGCCTCACCGAGGAAACCGTCGAGACGCTTTATCTTCTCGGCGAGGAGCGCCGCATTGTCGGCATCTCCGGCTATGTGGTGCGTCCGCCGCGGGCGCGGCGGGAAAAGCCGCGGGTCTCGGCCTTCACCTCGGCCGACACCGGGAAAATCCTCGCTCTGAAGCCCGACTTGGTTCTCACCTTCTCTGATCTGCAAGCCGACATCGCGGCGACGCTCATCCGCCACGGCCTCGATGTGCACGCCTTCAATCAGCGGACCATCGCGGAAATTCTCGACATGATCCGCACGCTCGGCGCGCTCGTCGGCGCTGCCGACCGCGCCGAGCGGCTGGCGCAAGACTTGGCCGGCGGGCTCGGCCGGGCGCGTGAATGCGCCGCGCATTTGCCGCGAAAGCCGCGGGTCTATTTCGAGGAATGGGACGATCCGATGATTTCCGGCATCGGCTGGGTATCGGAATTGATCGAAGCGGCCGGCGGCATCGACATCTTCGCCGATCGCGCGTCCTGCAAATCGGCGAAGGACCGCATCGTCGCCGCGGAAGACGTCATCGGCCGCGCGCCCGACATCATCGTCGGCTCGTGGTGCGGCAAGAAGTTCCGGCCGGAGAAGGTCGTCGAACGGCCCGGCTTCGCGCGTGTGCCGGCGGTCCGTGACGGGGCGCTGCACGAAATCAAGTCGTCGATCATTTTGCAGCCGGGGCCCGCCGCGCTGACCGATGGATTAGCCGCGCTGCAGGCGATTATTGGCGCAACGCTAGCTCAGCGCGCCGCCGCATTGGAAGCCTGATCCGCCAGCGCGCGCAAACAGGATGGGCAAAGACAATCGCCGAATGTGCCGGCCTTGCCCGGCGCCGGCAGCGGCAGACGGTAAGGCTCGGCAGCGCACCAGCAGCCCGCGGCGCCCTCGCGCCCGCAGGCGAATTCCGCCCCGCAGCGCTCGCAAGCAATGCGCCTCTCGGCAACGCTCATTGTTTCCGGTCTCCATCGCAGCCGCCCGCGACAGCTCACGCGTCGATGAAATGAGCCTACCACGTAATCGATGGGGCCTTCGCATTGATGGCGCCGTCGCCAAAAGGCGCACCGTATGGCATTGGTCGCTTCCCACATGCATCGATGGACCGTTCGCCGTGAGCACCAACCCGCCTGCCGCCAAAACTGCCGCCAAGATCAAGGTTCTCAGCGGCGGCGCCATGCAGGGCCTCATCGCCGAGGCCGTCCCGCTTTTTGAACGCAGCAATGGCTGCGAAATCACCGTCGAGATCGGCCTGACGTCGGCGTTGCGAAAAGCGATCGCCGACGGCGCGGCCTTCGATATCGCGCTGTTGCCGCGTGCGGACATCGATGCGCTGGCGGGGGACGGCCGGATCGCGGCTCACTCGGCGACCGATATCGCGCGCTCGGCCATCGGCGTGGCGGTGCGCGCCGGTGCGCCGAAGCCTGACATTGCCACGGTCGACGCTTTCAAGCGCACCGTCCTGCAGGCGGGCTCGGTCACCTACAGCGACGGACCGAGCGGGCTCTATATCGCCGGTCTCATGGAGCGGCTTGGCTTGGCGGAGGCGATAAAGCCGAAGACCAGGTTGACCACGGGGCCGGTGGCCGAACTGCTCGCCCGGGGTGAAGCCGAGCTCGGCCTGCAGCAGATCGTGGCCATTCTGCCGGTTGCCGGCGCCGAACTGGTCGGTCCGTTGCCGAACGAATTGCAGAACATCATCGTCTATGCGGCTGGGATCTCAGCGCAAAGCGCGAACGCGCAGCCGGCGCGCGCCTTCATCGCCTTGATGAGAACCCCCGAAGTGGCGCGCATCATCCGCGCCAAGGGTTTGCAGCCAGGCTAGGGAAACCGGTTTCGGATAAGCATGCCCTCGGGCTTGACCCGAGGGATCATGCCCAAAGGAAGATCCAGGCAGCGCGCCGGTCGCGCCGCCAAATGATCGGTAAAAAGCGACAGATGTGCCTGCGCCATCGCACTTTTTTGCCCGGTTTGGCTTGACTTCACGCGGCTGCGTCGATAGATACGCCACACTTTTCGGCAGGCGGTGAGCTTCGCCCGTCGGAACGGCCTGCCGGCTCCCAGCGTAAGCTACTGAAAGTCTTTGCTTCTTGGCTTCGGTGCTTGTGTAACTGGATCGGCGCGACGCCTCGACACAAGCAAGCTCAAACGCTGCCGCTGGCTTCGAAAGTCAGTTTTGGGCATGACCGCGGTCGCGCCGCGGTCCTCTGCAACGGCCAAGCGCCCTTCCGCAACGGGAGCGGATGGCGCGATTTGG
Source organism: Xanthobacteraceae bacterium (assembly GCA_030044555.1). Taxonomy (GTDB): domain Bacteria; phylum Pseudomonadota; class Alphaproteobacteria; order Rhizobiales; family Xanthobacteraceae; genus BOG-931. Next base: position 3,349 of record JASHVN010000311.1, read on the forward strand.
TTTTGCGCGAAGGATTCGCCGAGGCGAAAGCCTCGGTTCGCAAAAAGGTTCGCAAAAACGGGCTGCAAGCCCCGACTAAGGTGTGAGACGAACGGATGCCGACGGTCAATCAGCTCATTCGCAAGCCGCGAGTGGTGCAGCACGCGAAGAAAAAGGTGCCGGCGCTGCAGCAATCGCCGCAGAAGCGCGGGGTCTGCACGCGCGTCTATACGACAACGCCGAAAAAGCCGAATTCGGCTTTGCGCAAGGTCGCCAAGGTGCGGCTGACCAATGGCTTCGAGGTCATCGGTTACATCCCCGGCGAGGGCCATAATCTGCAGGAGCACTCGGTGGTGATGATCCGCGGCGGCCGTGTGAAGGACCTTCCGGGCGTCCGCTATCACATTCTGCGCGGCGTGCTCGATACCCAGGGCGTCAAGAACCGCAAGCAGCGCAGGTCGAAATACGGAGCAAAGAGGCCGAAATAGTCGGCCTCTTTGTGTTCATGAGAACCGAAGGACAAAGGGAATAACGAGATGTCCCGCCGCCACAGGGCAGATAAGCGCGAGATCCTGCCGGATCCGAAATTCGGCAACAATGTCATCACCAAGTTCATGAACTCGGTGATGCATGCCGGCAAGAAGTCGGTGGCCGAGAATATCGTCTATGGCGCGCTCGACATCATCGAGGGCAAGACGCGCGGCAATCCGGTCAGCGTATTCCAGCAGGCGCTCGACAACGTCATGCCGTCGATCGAAGTGCGCTCGCGCCGCGTCGGCGGCGCCACCTATCAGGTGCCGGTCGAAGTGCGTTCCTCGCGGCGCCAGGCGCTCGGCATCCGCTGGATCATCGCGGCGGCGCGCGACCGCAACGAAAAGACCATGACCGAGCGGCTCTCCGCGGAGCTGCTTGATGCGTCCAATAACAGGGGGAACGCCGTCAAGAAGCGCGAAGATACGCACCGCATGGCGGAAGCCAATCGGGCATTCTCGCATTATCGCTGGTGAGACTTAAGACAGCGAAGGAATTATCCCCATGCCCCGCACAAATCCGATCGAGGACTATCGCAACTTCGGCATCATGGCTCACATCGATGCTGGCAAGACCACCACGACCGAGCGCATCCTCTATTACACCGGCAAGAGCCACAAGATCGGCGAAGTCCATGACGGCGCCGCGACCATGGACTGGATGGAGCAGGAGCAGGAACGCGGCATCACCATAACGTCGGCCGCGACGACCGCGCAGTGGAACGGCAAGCGGCTCAACATCATCGACACCCCCGGCCACGTCGACTTCACCATCGAGGTGGAGCGCTCATTGCGCGTGCTCGACGGCGCGGTATGCGTGCTCGATTCCAACCAGGGCGTGGAGCCGCAGACCGAGACGGTGTGGCGTCAGGGTGACCGCTATAACGTTCCGCGCATCGTGTTCTGCAACAAGATGGACAAGATCGGCGCTGACTTTTTCCAGTGCCTTAAGGACATCGTCGACCGCCTCGGCGCCAAGCCGGTGGCGATCCAGCTGCCGATCGGTTCCGAGGCCCAGTTCAAGGGCGTCGTCGATCTCGTGCGCATGGTCGGCGTGGTGTGGGACGAGGAAACCCTCGGCGCCAAATATCATGACATCGAAATCCCGGCCGAACTGAAGGATCAGGCCAAGGAATATCGCGAGAAGCTTGTCGAGGCGGCGGTCGAGCTCGATGACGACGCCATGACCGCGTACCTGGAAGGCAAGGAGCCCGACGAAGCGACGCTTAAGCGCCTCATCCGCAAGGCCACCATTTCGGGCGCGTTCTTCC
>JASHVN010000312.1 GCA_030044555.1 Xanthobacteraceae bacterium
TCGCCGTCCGCGGTGCAAATGAGACGGCGCGTTCAAGATCGGAGCTGTCGGCGAAGGTCTCCAGAACGTCGATCGAACGCATCGGCAGCAGTTCGCGTTTGGCGGGCCGGCCGATGATTTTTTCCAGAAGATTCGCCAATTCGCCGACCTCGACGGGCTGACTGTTGCCTACATTGTAGATGCGAGACGCCGGCGCGGCGGCGTCAACACTGGGCGGCAACGGAATGAGCCGCACCACGGCTTCCACGACGTCGTCGATATAGGTGAAATCGCGACGCATGCGACCTGAATTAAACAGGCGCAACGGCCGGCCGTCGAAAATCGCCTGGGTGAACAACCACACGGCCATATCGGGACGTCCCCACGGCCCGTAGACGGTAAAAAAGCGCAAGCCCGTCACCGGCACCGCAAACAGATGGGAATAAGCGTAGGCCATGAGTTCATTGGATCTTTTGGTCGCGCCGTAAAGGCTCAACGGCTCGTCAACACGGTCGGTCGTGCGCAGCGGCATGCGGGTATTGGCGCCATAGACCGAGGACGAGGACGCATAGACGAGGTGTCGGCACTGCGCGTGGCGGCATCCTTCGAGAATGTTGGCAAAGCCGACCAGGTTGGAATCCACGTAGGCGGCCGGATCGACCGCCGAGTGGGCGACGCCGGCCTGAGCCGCAAGGTGCGCCACATAAGCGAATCTCTCGGCCGCGAAGAGCCCGGCCATCGCGGCGCGATCAGCGACGTCGCATTGTTCGAAGCGAAAGTTCGGATGCTTGCGCAGTTCGGCGAGCCGCGCCTGCTTTAAGCTCGGATCATAATATTCGTTGAGGTTATCGATACCGAGCACGCTCCAGCCGTCGGCGGCAAGCCGGCGCGCCAAGTGAAAGCCGATGAAGCCGGCCGCGCCGGTGACGAGAATGGGCTCGGGCATATCCCCTCAGCTGTTCACGCGCTGCACCAATCGCCCGTTTTCCATCAACCCGGCAAGCGCATCGGCTGGACTGGCCGCGAGTTCCACCAGGAATCGCGTGCCGGCAAGCCGCGATGCGTGCTGCCGCTCGCGCGCGTCGACCGAGACCAACGTGCCGCCGGCAAGGCCCGCCGCTGCACCGGCGGCGAGATCGTGCGCCTTGTCGCCGACGATCCAGGAGCGCGAGAGATCGAGATTCATGCCTTTGCCCGCGGCCAGAAGCATGCCGGGATTGGGCTTGCGCCAGGCATGATCGGCAACGCACAGCGCCCCCAGTCCGTCAGCATGATAGGCGCAGGCCAGCACGCCATCGAGATGGGCGCCATCCGCGGACAAGGCCGCAGACATCGCCGCCTGCACGGCACAAAAGCCGTCCCAATCGTAAAACCCGCGGCCGATGCCCGCCTGGTTGGTCACCAGCACGACCGGAATCTGAGCGGCGTTACAGCGGGCAATCGCCGCAGCAACCCCGTCGATCATGCGCACGTCCTCGGCGCGGCCGAGGTAATTGGTATCGACGACGATCACGCCGTCGCGGTCGAGGAAAAGCGCCGGGCGCAAAACCACATCTGCCTTGCCGAACTCGCACCACAAGCCGATGTCGTCGATCGCCATCATGCAATGTATCAGCCCTCGACGGGCGGCGTGTCTGGCAAAGCGCGGTCTTTGCCTCGCACCTAATAGGCGCCCGCCTGTGTCAGCGTATCCGGGCCCAAGGTGCGCAGACTCATTTGGAAGGTGACGCCCGTATTCTGCACCGGGGTAGCGGTACCGTTATACGCATAGCCCGTGATGTAATTGAGGGCCAACATCAGGCAATCGTCAACATAGCCAATGCCGACGCGGGTCTCGTTGAACTGATGCGCAATGAGATCATATCCCGCTGACCCCAACACCACCCAATTGCTCGTGAGCTTGTACGAGGCTCCGGCGAGGAAGCCTTCGCGCCGCTCCAGGAATCCGAGATCCGGCTGAGCCGCATAGTCGCCATAGAGAAAGTTCACGCCCCAGCGGTCGAAATTGGCGCGCGTCTCCACCTCCAAACGCTCCATGGCGAGCGTCTGCTCGTCGAACCGCGCCCGGGCAAGGATCATGTAGGTCGAATTCGGCTGATAGGAAACGCGGCCGACATAATCTGAAACATTCGTATTGAGGCCGCTGTCGAGGCCGGTGTTGGTGATATCGGCGACGCTGTAGGAATTCAGCCCGTAGAGCTGATAGGATTGGCCGAACAGCGCATTCAACGAACCGGCGCCGTTGAACTGCGCCGTGTATTGCATGCCGGCGTTCAGCCGGCCGCCGCCTTCGACACGGTCCCAGCCGGAATATTTGTTGATCGAAAACAGATTCGTGTCGTCGAAGTTCAGGCTTTGCGAGTCCTCGTTGGGAAACTGGCCGATGTCGGTTTCATTGGGGCGCAGGATGAGCTGGGCGATCGGCTCGATGGTCTGCGTGCCCCACGGCTCGACATCGATGAGCGGATAACGATATTCGAGGCCGGCGACCGGCATGACGCGGGCCAGTTCGTGCTCGCCGGGCGCGATATAGTTCGACACGCCCGGCTGATTGTCGACGTCGAGCGAAGCCACGTCGCCGCGCACCTGAAAGAAGGGCGTAATCATCTGGCCATTATCGGTGACGACCGTCCGCCGCCAATCGACCTCGGCGGAGGCCCTGGTGTATGCCCCGGGTATGCCGCGCAGCAGGCAATTGGACTTGTTGAGCAGCGCCGGATTTGTCGTCTCCGCCGTGCCGTTCGCGCAGATGCCGTTATTGATGGCGGCTTCGCTGATCGGGTCGTAGCTTGCCTGCTGGCGCGTCAGGCTGGTGATGTTGATCTTATAGCTCAGCTCGCCGCCCATGATCTGCTCGGGGAGCGTCCGCGAATAATCCAGAACCGGGGCGATGATCGGCAGCTGCTTTTGCTGGTCGAGCTCCGAATAGCCGGTGTAGTAGATCGAGCGCATATCGAAATAGCTGCGGTCGCCGCGTCCCGCCAAGTAGAGCTGCGAGATGCCCTCGCCGCTTTCACTGGTGCTGGTGTGGAATGGATCGAGATTGGACCCGTTGAATTGGCCCAATGAATAGTCGGTTACGAAGGTAGGATCCGTCACCAGGACGCCGGTCCATCCCCACACCCATTGATTGGTTATATCGAACTGGCCGGCCGTCAGTATGGTGCCGCGAAAGTTTTTCGTCTCGGGCGTGTCGGCACCATATTCGGAAGCAAAATATCCGGGATCCTGCTGGAAAATACCAGCGGCCTTGATCGAGTAGGCTCCGTTGGCCAGCCTTTGATTCCACTCGCCGCTCAACAGGAACCCTTGCTTGGTCATATAGGTCGGAGAAAGCGTCAAATCATAGTCGGGCGCGAGGTTGAAGTAATAAGGGGTGGTGATGCTCTCGCCATATGTGGTTGAGTAACCGATCGTCGGGAAGAGAAAGCCGCTCTTTCGTTTGACTGTGGTGTCGGGCGCCGAAAGGAACGGAAAATAGGCGAGCGGCAATCCAAAGAAATCGACAGTGGCATTTTCGAAATAGATCATCTTCTCGCTGTCGGAATGGATGATGCGCTCCGCCTTGATCTGCCACTCGGGCGGCTTCGATGGATTGTCCTTGCACGGCTCGCACGCAGTGTAGACGCCGTTCTGCATCACCGTGTAATTGCCTTGCGCGCGATCGGCGCGCGCCGCCGCATAGCGCGTATCGTCAGGCGCCTCGACGTGAAGCGAATCGACGAATCCATCGCGATAGTCGTCGGTCAGATTGATAACTTGGCCGTAGGTGATGCGGCCGTTGGCCTCGGTCAGCCTGGCGTTGCCTTCGGCACGCAGCCGTTTCGTTTTCTGATCGTAGATGACCTTATCGGCCTCGATTGTCGATCCACCGTAGTAGATCTGAACATGACCGACAGCCGCAACGGTGTTGTTGGCGTAGTCGTACTGCATCTCGTCCGCCTGGACGAGCATCGGCGTGTTGGGCGCGACCGGAGGGGTGGACGGCGGCTTGGTGCGGGTGGGGAAATGCAATTCGTTGGGCGGGGAGACGATCGATACCTGGGCAAAAACCTGCGAGGAGCAGAGGAAAACGCACGCGGCAACGACAGCGCACGCCAGAGCGCCGTGGCGTCGTCGTTCCCGCCGCGTTTGACGGGTACCCGGAAGGTCCGCCACTAATCGCGCTCCCCGCAAGCCAACACCATGGCGCCGCCCAGGTTATCCGGATCGGCGCGCAGATACGGTCGACAAGGCTATATCCCCTTCCCCGTCGTGTTCCCAAAAAATGGCTTTGCGAAGGCAAAGGCCGTTGAAAACAAAGAAGAATTGCCTGTTGTTTATGGGCAACAATCGGTTAAGGACGCGGTGGTTTGCCCGCTCGGATTCGCGGCTGCCTGGCCCCACAATGGGCTCCGATTCACGTCGCGGCGACAAAGAAGGACGCCAGACGGTTCTTTATGTTGTCGGCGACCATTTCCATCGCGCGGTCTTCGGCATTGAGCCAGGCACGCTGTTGGGCAAACCGCTGTGCCGAGCCGGGAATGTCGAACGACGCCCGCCCGAACGTCGACGAACTCAAAACGACCTTCCCGGTGGCAATTTCGGTTAGGGTAAAGTTGGCATTAACGGCTGAAACCTGCGTATCCGGCCGGCCGCTTGCTACGTCCACGATGACGGTCTGGATTCCACTGTTCAGTCCGGTGACCTGCAGCCGATAGAGCGGCGCAGCGGCTGACGCTCCGTTATCGAAATCGAACATGAGCTTATTTCGCAGCGCGACCGCGAGTCGAGCCTCCGGTGCACCTTTGCCGGCCGGAATATTCGCAACCTCGATGGCAGCGAACTTGTCACGGACCGAATCGCCTGCGGCGAGCGTGTGGTCGCCGTACACCGGCTGGAAACAAGCCGCCGTCAGCGCCCCCAATGCCAGCACCACAGCCACGCTGGCGAGCCGGCGTGAAATAGCGATTTCTTTGCCCCACCACACCGGCATCAACCCCTCAAGCCATACTCGGCCAGCGCAGAAATCTTAGCACCTATACATAGATTGGCGTCTATGATGCAAGGGTCGCGATGCAAGGTCTGCGTGATCGGCGTCGCGGCCCACATTCTGCCCTTGTGACGTTGCCTTCTCCACTGTGGACTTCTGTGAAAACACGAGAAGATGCAATGATGAGGGCAACAGCGTGGCGACGAATCGGCACCACTTACCTGCCGCGGGCCGCAGCCCTCTTGGCGGCAGCGATCATGCTCGCTTCGTGCAGTTCGGTACCCGTTGAAAATTCGACCGAACCGGCACCGCCGCCCAATTATGGCAAGACTATCGCGGACGCGTTGAGAAAATTCAAGGAGTTTCGCAAATACCGCAACTTTCAGATTTCCGGTCTGCGCTGGGTTGACGCCGCGACCGGCTGGAACTGGCTGATCTGCGTTCGCTACGACGACGACCGCGGGCTTGCGCGGTTCTACGCGTTCTTTCTCGACGGCAATACAGTCGCCAACGCACGATATGACGTGCGCGTAGACCGTTGTCCGGAACAGCAATACGTGCCGTTTGACGTTACGACAGGCACGGTGGGAGTGCCCACCCCGGCGACGCGGCAGCCGATTTATTGACCATCACACGGACCGGCGTTTCTTGCGCACAGGCGCGGGCTTGCGCTTGGTGCTGCGCAGAATTCTGCCCGCAACGGCATCGAGCTTTTTCAGAAGTTTTGGATCGCGCGCTTCGGGCGCGGTGATCAAGGCGTTATCGAGCGCGCGGTCGGAGCCGATCGGACACGGCTCATGCTCGCGGGGAAAATCGCGGGCAAGCCGCGCCACCAGGCGCTTGGCTTTCTCGGCATTGGCCACCAGCACCTTGACGATGTCCTCCACAGTGACGGCGTCGTGGTCCGGATGCCAGCAGTCGAAGTCAGTCACCATGGCCACAGTGGCGTAGCAAATCTCCGCTTCGCGCGCGAGCTTGGCTTCCGGCATATTGGTCATGCCGATCACCGAATAGCCCAGATTTTTGTAGGTGAGGCTCTCCGCCAGGCTGGAGAATTGCGGGCCCTCCATGCACACATAGGTTCCGTCGCGCATGATCGTAATGTCTTCGGCCATCGCCGCTTCGGCGAGATGGATGCGCAGCCGCGGCGACACCGGATGCGCCATCGACACGTGGGCGACGCAGCCTTTGCCGAAGAACGA
>JASHVN010000313.1 GCA_030044555.1 Xanthobacteraceae bacterium
AGCGTGATGCGGCCGGCGGTGTCGAGCATCACCACGTCGTAGCCGCCGAGCCGTCCGGCCTGTTGCGCCCGGTTGGCAATCTGTACCGGCGTCTGCCCGGCGACGATCGGCAGCGTTTCGACGCTCACCTGCGTGCCGAGCACGGCCAATTGCTCCATGGCGGCGGGCCGGCGCGTGTCGAGCGACGCCATCAGCACCTTGCGTTTGGCGGTGTCGGTCAGCCGCTTGGCGATTTTCGCCGTCGTCGTGGTTTTGCCCGAGCCCTGCAGGCCCACCATCATGATCATGACCGGCGGCGCCGCGTTGAGATCGATCGGCTCTCCGCTCGACCCCAGCGTCTCGATCAACTGGTCGTGGACGATTTTCACCACCATCTGGCCGGGGGTGACCGACTTGATCACCTCCACGCCGACCGCGCGCTGCTTGACCTGGTCGGTGAAGGCGCGCGCCACGTCGAGCGCCACGTCGGCCTCGATCAATGCCCGCCGCACCTCGCGCAAAGCCGCATCGACATCGGCCTCCGACAGCGCGCCGCGCCGCGTCAGCCGGTCGAGAATGCCGTTCAGGCGCTCGGACAGATTTTCGAACATTCGTCCTCAACGACAAAGGCGCCCGAGGGCGCATCGCGCTGTCGGGCGGTTGCCTCCGGTCTCTGGGGCCGGTCGGCGGTCAATGACGGTCTCTTGCGAGAGCGAGCGGAAAATAGGGGCCGGGGCTTCCGCCGTCAACCGCCACACTGGTGCTCCATGCTGTGCTGTATAGTGCGGCCGCAATGTCGCGTTATTACCAGGGCCCCGTCTCCGATCATTTCGACGGCAAGCATTTCTTTAACCATTACCGCACGCCGCCGCGAAAGCGTGGCGGCCTGTTGCGCTGGCGCCTGGAAAGCCGCTCGAGGGCGAAGTGGCCGTCCTGGGCGCCGTCGCCCTTTGCCGACCATCCGCCAGCGCGGGTGGACGGCCAAGCAAACGGTCAAGTGAACCGCCAAGTGAATGGCCAACCCCTGCGCATTTCCTACGTGGGCCATGCGAGTTTCCTGATCCAGACCGCCGGTCTTAACATCCTGCTCGACCCGGTCTGGTCGAAGCGCGCTTCGCCGTTTCGTCACATCGGGCCAAAGCGCGTCAACGATCCCGGCATTGCGTTTGCCGATTTGCCGCCGATCGATGTCGTCCTGGTCTCGCACGGCCATTACGATCACCTCGACGTGGCGACGTTATCGCGCCTTGCGGCCGCGCATCGCCCGCGCATCATCACCCCGCTCGGCAATGATGCGATCATGCGCAAGCGCGATCCGGCGATCGCCGCCGAGGCGCACGATTGGGGCGACCGGATCGCGATTGGCGCCGGGCTTTGGGTCACGCTCGTTCCCACCCAGCATTGGTCGGCGCGCAGCTTGTCCGATCGCAACGAGTCGCTGTGGGCGTCGTTCGTGATCGAAGGCCCCGCCGGACGCATCTACTTCGTCGCCGATTCCGGCTATGGCGATGGTGCGAACTTCCGCGCCGTGCGCGAGTGTCATGCGCCGTTGCGGCTCGCCATCCTGCCGATCGGCGCCTACGAGCCGCGCTGGTTCATGCAGAGTCAGCATATGAATCCCGCCGAGTCGGTGCAGGCGTTTGTCGATTGCGGCGCCGAGATCGCGCTTGGGCATCATTACGGCACGTTTCAGCTCACCGACGAAGCGATCGATGCGCCGCTCATCGCGCTGGCGGAAGCGTTGCAGGCCGCCGGCATTGCGCAGGCGCGATTCCGCACGCTGCGGCCCGGGCAAGTCTGGGAGCTGTGACGGCTTAATTAATCATCACGAAAATATTGACGACGAGATTTTTCTCGTCGGCGGTGGCCGGGTCGGTCACGTATTGCTCGATCAAAACGTTCTTCGACTCGAGCCGCTTCTCATCCAGATAATTCGTGATCGCCTCGTAGGTGTCATCCAGCGAGTCGTAGGAGCCGCGGTGGACGAATTTGAGCGCATGGCCGTCCGGTGATTGGCCGGCGGCGATCTCGCCGTGCGGCGGGTCCTTCGGAGCTTCCGCCAGCGGCACCGCCGCTTCGTAATCGAAGCCGCGATCGTCGGTGGCGAGGAAAATCGTCATCGGCTGGCCGTCGGTCTTCAGTCCCGCCTTGGCCACGTAGGCTTCGACCTTTTTCAACGCGCCGCTGATGATCGCAAAGGCCTTGTCCCAGGTGCCGCTGCCCTTAACGTAGACGATCGGTTTTGCCACGAGCGTTATGTCTTCGCCGAATGCGTCGCTCGGCTTCGTCGCGATGCCTTCCGGAGGAACCGGCGCTGATTGCGGCGCGCTTCCGGGTGTGGTTGTCGCGGCGGGCGGCGGGCTTTGCGTGGTAGCGGTCGGCGTCGCACCGGCTGGCGGCGAACTTGACGGCGAACGTGGCGTCGCATTGGCCGGCGGTGAGCTTGGCACGGCGGCGAGGGGCGGACTTTGTGGGGTAGCGGCCGGCGTCGCCGCGGCCGGCGAAGAGCTTGGCTTGGCGGCTGGCGGCGGCGTTTGTGCGAATGAGGATTGCGGCAGTGCCAGCATGAGCGCTGCGGCAGCGGCTGCCGCAGCAATGCAGCGCGCAGGACGCAGAAACAGGCGCAGAAACATCAGCCTCTCCTTGCCTGACAGTACAGCGCCCCCGGCCGGCGACGCCCGTAGAATAGCTTCGCCGCCGCAGAATCCCTAATGCGCGGGCGGCTTGCAAGCTACTGGTGGAGCGGATTTGACATTCGCTACTCACCTGGCCGCTATCTCGTGAAGCGAATGTCAAATCCAAAGCTCCACCAGCACTTATATTTGCCAGTGGCCCTTTGATTCTAACATTCGCACGAGAGGCTGCCGAACCAGGATGCGAATGTTAGAATCGGGCCACTGGCGCACGCAACCCCACTCCTCATATAAGACCGTCACATTCAAGTCCCTTTATTCGGGCTTTATCATGGGCGCGCTGGCCAATCGTGACTTCGTCAAGATGAACGGTCTCGGCAACGAGATCGTCGTCGTCGACTTGCGCGCTGCGCCGGGTCCGATCGCCGCCGCCGAAGCGCGCGCCGCCGCGCGCCAGGAGCCCTACGACCAATTGATGGCGCTTTATCCGGGCCGCGGCGGCGTCGATGCGGCGATCCGCATCTACAACAATGACGGTTCCGAGGCGGGCGCCTGCGGCAACGGCATGCGCTGCGTGGCCGCTCTCGTCAGCCGCGAGACCGGCAAAGGCACGCTCGTCTTTGAAACCGCGGCCGGCGCGATCCCCTGCTGGCAAGCCGGCGACGGCCTGTTCACCGTCGATATGGGGCAGCCGCGCTTTCGCTGGGACGAGATTCCGCTGGCCCAGGAATTCGCCGACACACGCAGGATCGAACTCGA
>JASHVN010000314.1 GCA_030044555.1 Xanthobacteraceae bacterium
GCGGAAAAGAGCGAAGGGGAGGAACCATCATGGCGAATAAGATCATCATCAGCTGCGCGATCACCGGCTCGATTCACACGCCGACAATGTCGGACGCGCTGCCGATTACGCCCGATCAGATCGCCACCCAGGCGATCGACGCCGCCAAGGCCGGCGCCGCCATCCTGCACCTGCACGCGCGCGATCCGAAGGACGGCCGGCCGACGCCCGACGCCAGCGTGTTCATGCAGTTTCTGCCCCGCATCAAGCAGGCGACCGATGCGGTGGTGAACATCACCACCGGCGGCGCCGTGACCATGACGGTCGAGCAGCGCATCTCCGCCGCCAATACGCTGTCGCCGGAAATGTGCTCGATGAACATGGGCTCGATGAATTTTGCGCTCTATCCCATGGCGCGGCGCTACAAGACCTGGAAATACGACTGGGAGGAGAGCTATCTGCTCAATTCCGACGCTTACATCTTTCCCAACACGTTCCGCGATATCGAGAAGGTCTACAAGACGCTCGGCGAAGGCCACGGCGTGAAATTCGAGCATGAATGCTACGATACCGGGCACCTCTACAATCTCGCGCACCTGGTCGACCGCGGCATGTTCAAGCCGCCGATTTTCCTGCAGCTCATCTTCGGCATTCTCGGCGGCATCGGCGCCGATCTCGATAACCTCTATTTCATGAAACGCACGGCCGACCGGCTGTTCGGCAAGGACTACCTGTGGTCGGTGCTCGCCGGCGGCCGCCATCAGATGAATTTCTGCACCGCCGCGGCGATGATCGGCGGCAATGTCCGCGTCGGGCTCGAGGATTCGCTCTATATCGGCCCCGGCAAGCTCGCCAAGAGCAATGCCGAGCAGGTGGCGAAAATCCGCCGCATCGTCGAGGACCTCGGCTTCGAAATCGCCACGCCCGCGGAGGCGCGGCAAATGCTCGGGCTCAAGGGCGCCGACCGGGTGAAGTTTTAGAGGTGGCGCCTCAGTTTGAATAAGGCGCGGTTCTCTTGCGGCCGATGGCTCACTCTGACCTGTTAGTCGTTTCGATCCAATCGGGGGCGCTATCGGCCGCTTTAAAGCGCGGCCTTGACCAAGGCGGGCGCGCGACGCTACATCCGGGCATCTGGCCGGGCGGTTAGCTCAGCGGAAGAGCACTTCCTTGACATGGAAGGGGTCAGAGGTTCGATCCCTCTACCGCCCACCATTCCCACCCACGAAGACTTATTGCACCCACAAGGACTTATTACGCCGACAAGAACTTAGGCCGCCGCGCGGTTGATCGCGCGGCGGTATTGGCGTTGTTAGCGGGACTGTTCGGAGGTCGTTAGGCGGCGCCCTTCAGGCGCTTGTTGCACACGCTGTAATAGCCGCCGCCCTTCTGGATCCACTTGAGGCCGCCGTTGCCGTTGTTGGCTTTATTCGCACGGTACTGGTCAAGACAGGTCTCCATGCGAGCCTTCCCTGGCGATTCGTTGGCATATTTGGGCGAAACCGCGCTCGGGAAGACGGCATTGCCGGTGACGGTCGGCGCCGAGACGGGGGCCGACGGCGGCGGCGCACTCGGAGCCGGCGCCGCGCCTGCTGCCGGCGCGGCGCTCGCCTGGGCGCCGCACTCCGCCTTGCGGAAGTCATTCCACTTCATGCCGTTGAGAGTGCCGGCGGACTGTGCCGCTTTGTATTTGGCGCTGCACTCCTTCATCGACAGCGCGTGTGCCGGGACGGACACAGCCGCACTGCCGAACGTTGCGAGCAGAAATCCACTCGCGATCAGAATCTGGGTTCTCATGATTGATTCTCCTCTGCGGTAACCGCAGTCGTGGGATTCAAGGTCTTGGAATACAAGACCTTGGGATGCAAGCCTTCGCGCCTGCGGATCAAGTGCCAAGCGCAGCGTGCTGACAACTCTTTTCAAAACTCGATGCCGCCGCGCCATGCAGCTTCTTGCCCGCTGCCGCAGTGTGGCAGCAGCTCTTCACATGGCTGGTCAAAGCCGCGCCATGAACCGTGGAGTTCTTGTCCTGGCAGCTTTTCCCGGCTGCGATCGCCGGCGTGTCAGCGCCGGGTGCACCGGCCGGCGCCATCTGGGACTGCGCCATAGAAGCCGTCGCCAGCCAACACGATGCAATAACAATTGCGAGTGTTTTCATGGTTTCCTCCGTGGGGTCTTCCTCGCCAAACGCTACGAACTCGCCTGCAACTGCCCGTTCTTGCTCGCCTGGTCGATGACGTTGGGCAGATGTTGCGAGAGCAGATTGAGCGCTGCATCCACCGGCAGGCCGAGATGGCGGGCCATCTCCTGGACCTGGGCATTGCCGAGCACGGCCTTCAATTGATCGGCCGTGACCGGCATGTTGGCGCCGTTGCCAAGCCACGATTGAACTTGCGGGCCAAGGCCGCTTTGCTGCAGCTGGTTCACGAGCCCGTTGAGGTCGCCGAACTGGGTTTTCGCCAACAAGGCGTTGATCAATGTAGGCGCTGCCGATGATTCGATCTGTCCCAGGGCGCCCGAGAGCATTCCGCCGAGATTAAGTTCGTCCAACAAGCCCATGATGGTCCTCCATGTAATGTATAGAGACCCTACAGGATACGCTGCAGGAATGTCAGAACCACGACGCGAGCTTAGTAGAACGTGAGCCGCCGCACCAGTGGGTTGCGAGCGGACGCTTGCTGTGCCGTCGGCCTCCCGGTCTGCTGGATTTTCCGCTTATTTTAGGCGCCTTGCGCATGATGTGCCGGCGCGCAGACGGCGGCATCAGTGGTGCAGCAGCACCATGGAAATCTCCGGAATGTAGGTGATGATCAAGAGCGCCCCGAAATTCAGCAACAGGAACGGCAGGACGCCGAGATAGACACGGCTCAGCGGGGCGTTGAAGATCGCCTGCGAGGAAAACAGGTTCAGTCCGAACGGCGGCGTGTACATGCCGAGGCTCAGATTGACCGCAACGATGATGCCGAAGTGGATGGCGTTGACGCCGACGGCTTGCACGATCGGCAGCAGGAGCGGCGTCAAAATGAGGATCGCCGCGGGCGGCTCAAGAAAGCTTCCGGCGATGAGCAGGCCGACATTGAGAATGAGGAGCAGTTCCCATTTCGCCATATGCAGCGCGTCGATCGTGGCGACGATCTGCTGCGGGATGCCGCTGGTCGTCAGCAGCCAGGAATAGATGCCGGCCGAGGTCACGATGAGCAGGATCTGCGAGATGAGAAACGCGGAGTCGACCAGGATTTTCCAGAACTTGAAGATGTCGACTTCGCGATAGATGACCATCGTCACGAACACCGAATAGACGACCGCGACGCCGGCCGCCTCCGTGGGCGTGAACACGCCGCCATAGATGCCGCCGAAGATCACCGCGAGCGTGCCGATCGACCAGCTTGCGTCTTTGGTGGTCTTCCAGATGTTCTCCCAGCGCGCCCCAGCCCCGAGCGGAACGCGCTTCACAGTGGCGTAACTGATGACGAAGGCCGCGTCGATGACGCCGATCAGGATGCTGGGCAGGATGCCGGCGGTGAACAGCTGCACCGCCGACTGCTCGGCGGACACGGCATAGAGGATCATCGCGATCGACGGCGGAATGACGACCGCAATGGCTCCGGAGGAGGCGATCAAGCCGACCGCGAAGCGGTCGTTGTAGCCGTTCTCTTTGAGCGTGGGGTAGATCATGCGCCCCATGGCGACGACGGTGCCGATCGCGGTGTGCGACATGGCGCCGAACAGTTCCGACGCCGCGACCGTGGTCACTGCCAGCGAGCCGCGCATGCCGCCGACGATGGCCATGACCATGGCGATGACGCGCCGGGCGATGCCGCCCTGCGCCATGAACTCGCCGGCGAGCACGAAGAACGGCACGGCAAGCAGGGGGAAATTGTCCAAGCTGCCGAACATGTAGGTCTGCACGGCGTCGGTCGGCACGCCGGCGACGGTCAGCACGGCGACGATCGACGTCACCAGAAGGACGAGGAAGATCGGGAAGCCGAGAATGAGCAAGAGCACCGGCAAGCCGAAATAGACGAGGTAGGCCATTATCGCTGCCCGCTCAGGTGTGCGTATCGCCGGAAGAAGGGCTGCTCGCGGCGCGCCGCGGTGTCAGCAGGCGAATTGCCACAAGCAGCGCCATCAGACTGTAGCCGATCGGAATCATCGACTGTGGGATGACCAGCGGGAAATTCGCCGCCTCGCTGCGTTCGTCGAAGGCCGCGAGCTGAGTGATGACCGGATAGGCGAATATGGTCACGATGATGGAAGCGGAGATCAGCACCACGTCCGACAGCAGGTCGAAGAAGGCGCGCAGCTTTGGCGGCAGTGCCGTAATCAGAACGTCCATCCGAATATGGCGGCCCTGCCAGGCGACGGCGCAGCAGCCGGTGAACACGCAACCCACCATGAGGAAGAGCATGATCTCTTCCGCCCACGGGATCGATACGCTGAAGACATAGCGGCCGATGATATTGATGAAGTTGATCGCCACGCTGCCGATCAGGCAGACCGCCGAAACCGTGCGGGTCAGCGTCAAGAGCCAGCCAACCGCCTTATGTATCGCCTCGACCATCACTCAACCCGTCGTCACATTCCCGCCGGCAGTTTTCAACGCAGCGAATGCCGGATCACTGGCTCGGCCCCTGTTCGGTTTGCTTTGCCGCAGACGCGACGGTTTCATAGGCCTGGTGCAGCGCGGGGCTGCTCGTCGACACATCCTCGCCGACGCTGGCGAGCGTTTTCATCATTTGTGCCTGCTCGTCCGGCGGCAGGTTGATGAGTTCGCCGCCTTGCGCCACCCAGTCCTTCTGCATCTTATGACGAAAGTCGAGTGCCCACGGATTGATCTTCACCGATTCGCTCGCCGCGTCCTTGACGACGATGTCCTGCAAATCTTTCGGCAGGGTGTCCAACCATTTCTGATTGACTTCCATGATGATGAAAATCGCCGGCTGATTTGTTTCAGTCACGTATTTGGCGGCGTCGACGTAATGCATGGGCACATAGACGTTGAGCGCCGCGTCAGCGCCATCGATAGTGCCCTGTTGGATCGCCGGCAAGACGTCGCCCAGCGTCATGGCCACCGGCGTTACGCCCAGCCGCTCGAAGGCCTCGCTCTGGAATTTCGATGCGAAGATACGAAGCTTCTTGCCCTTGAAGTCGGCAAGGTGGCGGATCGGCGTTCTTGATATGATCGACGAAGGCGTCGCCATGAACAGTCCGACGCCGTGCAGGCCCTTGTCGGCGCCGAGCGCGAGCATCAGCTTCAACACGTTCGGATCGCCGGCGACGCGCTGACCATGCTGCATGGAATTGACCAGGCCGGGCGCTGCCATCACCTCGAAACGCGGATCGACGCCGACCATGAACTCGGGAGGAACCAGCAAGGCCTGGATGGAGCCGAATTGCGTGCCCTCGATCTGCCGTGGGATGGAGCCCAATTGGCTCGCCGGATAAACCTGTGCCTTGATGCGGCCGCCGGAATCCCGCTCCACGGCAGCGGCCCAGTTCAAGGCGACCTGATGCACCGTGTCGTGCAGGGTCGGCAATGTGATTTTCATTATGTAAGTCTTGTCTGGCGTCTTGTCTTGCGCCAGTGCCGCGGCGGAACTCAGGGCCAGCGACAGGATCAATGCGCCGGCGGCGCACGCCGCCTGCGCCAGGATTCCCTGTTCCTTGACGCGCATGTTTCCCTCTTTGTCAGGCACCAGATTGCAACTTGCAAACGCTGCAACCAGCGACAACCCCCCAGCTATCGCTTTTTTTGTTACCGGGCAGCTGCAGCGCCGATTTGTGCAGCGCCAATGTGCATCGTGCGACTGTCCGTAACTGACGTTAGATGATCGCTGCCGGCCGGACAACGAAAATCTCCGCCGTATGGCGTGCTCACTTCGCCGCATCACTGACTATTTTGTAGGCGGTGCTGAGCAGAGGCTTGGTTTTCGATACGTCGGTGCCGACGCTCGCCAGCGTTTGCAGGATGGCGGCCTGCTCAGCGGATGGCAGCGTGATCAATTCGCCGCCGCCGGCAACCCACGATTGACGCGCCTTTTCGTAGTACGCCTTCACCGACGGATTGATCGCGACCGCCTCCGACGCGGCATCGTTGTCGACGATCCGCTGCAGGTCCGCGGGCAACGCATCGTGCCATTTCTTGCTGATCTCAACGATGCCGAAGATCGCGGGCTGTCCGGTGTCGGTGACGTATTTGGCTACTTCCTGAAAGTGCATCGGGCTGAGCACGGTCACAGCAGTGACGGCGGCATCGATGGCGTTGTCCTGCAGCGCCGGTCGCACCTCTCCCAAAGTCATGGGTTTGGGAATGGCGCCGAGCCGCTGCATCGCCACGCTCTGAAACTCCGACGCGAAGATGCGGATTTTCTTTCCTTTGAAGTCGGCGAGGCGGCGGATCGGCGTCCTGGCGACGACGACCGACGGCGAGCTCATAAAGAGCGCAACGCCGCGAAGTCCTTTGTCGGCGCCCAGCCCAAGCATCAGTTTGAGGACGGCGGGATTGGCGGCGAGGCGCTGCCCTTGCTCCATGGATGTGACCAGGTCGGGCGCGGTGAGAACTTCAAAGCGTTCGTCGATTCCGGCAAGAAATTCGGGCGGAACGATCTGGCACTGAATCGCGCCGAACTGCACGCCCTCCGCCTGCTGCTCGATCGAGCCCAATTGGCTCGACGGGTAGATTTCGGTCTTGATGCGGTCGCCGGAATCTTTTTCGACCGCGGCGGCGTAATCCTTGGCGTATTGATGCAGGTCGTCGCCGACCGTCGCGATCGAAATTTTCATCACGTAGGGCTGGTCACCCGCCGCGCGCGCGGCAAACGGCGCGGCGAGCGACAGCGCGAGCGTCGCCGCGGCGAAGCAGGCCGTTCTTGCATGCGCACTGATCACCATATCCCCACCTGCCGTTGCACTGCGCCAGCGGAACATGCGACGGGTCCGGCGCATCAGCCCCGATTTTCGATCACTGACTCGCAGGCTGCCGGGTTCGCGCGGCCGCATCCGTCACGATCTTGTAGGCGGCGGCGAGCGTTGGATTCTTGCTCGATACATCGGCGCCGACGCTCGACAAGGTTTTCATGAAGGTGGCATGTTCGTCGGGCGGCAGATCGATGAGTTCGCCGCCGTGGGAGGTGTAATTCGCTTCGGCCTCCTTCACCAGCCGCACGGCGAACGGGTTGACGGCCAACGATTGTGCCGCGGCGTCCTTTTCCACGATCTGTTGCAGATCTTTTGGCAAGGCATCGAACCATTTCTTGTTGATCTCGACGACGAGGAAGATCGCTGGCTGGCCGGTCTGGGTGACGTATTTGGCGGCATCGACCATATGGAAATTGGCCACCGGCCCGATTCCAGTAACGGCGCCATCGATCGCACCCTGCTGAATGGCGGGCAGCACGTCGCCGAGCGACATGGCGACCGGCGTCACGCCCAGCCGCTCGAATGCCTCGCTTTGAAATTGCGAGGCGAAGATTCTGATTTTCTTTCCCTTGAAGTCGGCGAGATGCCGCAGCGGCATCCGCGTGACGACGACGGATTGTTCGGCCATGAACAATCCGACGCCGTGCAATCCCTTGTCGGCGCCAAGACTGAGCATCAGCTTGAGGACCGCCGGATCGGCGGCGACGCGCTGGCCGTGTGCCTGGGAGTCGACGAGGCCCGGCGCAGCCATCACCTCGAAGCGGGGATCGAGACCGACCATGAATTCCGGCGGGATGACCTCGCACTGGATCGAGCCGAATTGCGTGCCTTCGATCTGGCGCGGGATCGAGCCAAGCTGGCTCGCCGGATAAACCTGCGTCTTGATGCGGCCGCCCGAATCCTTTTCCAGAGCCGCGCCGAAATTTTTGGCAAATTGATCCGGGATGTCGTGAATCGTCGGCGTGGAAATCTTCATCAGATAAGATTGCTGCGCGTTTGCCGGCTTGAGCGGCGCCGTCAGCAGCATCGCGAGCGCACCGGCGGTGGCGAGAGCCGGAGCAAACACTCCACGTCTCATGAAGCGCATGTCATCCTCCCTGTCAGGTGCCGCCTTTGGCGGAATTTTTTATTTGCAGATATCCGCCCCGGCATTGCGCTCGGGTCCCCGTCGCGGATGCTTTGAGGCTAATTGATCGCCGAGACCCTTGCAATGCGACAGTCAAGCGCTCGCAATCGGTCGTTTTGCCGCGGATCGGGTTACAGGGAGGTCCCTGCGTCCAGCACAGGGACTACAAAGACTAAAGTTCCGGACGGAAGATAATCAACTCACCGTCATGGTCCGTTCGGATTTATGTCGCGCCGGCCAGCTAATTCGCCTGTTGCGCGGCCTCTTTGATGACCTGATAAGCCGCCTTCACCAGCGGATTGTTCTTGGCCACGTCGTCGCCCACGCTGCCCATTATCTGGAGCATTTTTGCCTGATCGTCGGGCGGCAAGTCAATCAATTCGCCGCCGCCCTTGAGCCATGTCTTGCGTGCGTCGTCGAGGATCTGCACCGCCTGCGGATTGATCGCGAGCGCTTCCTTGGCGCCGTCGCGATCGACAATCTGCTGCAGATCCGTGGGCAGCGAGTCGTACCATTTCTTGCTGACCTCGACGACGGCGAAGATGCCCGAATGGCGGGTCATGGTGACGTATTTCGCCGTGTCGTAGAAATGCAGGCCGGACAAAAGCTGCACGCCGAACACTGCGCCATCAAGCGTGCCCTGCTGGACCGCGGGCAGCACGTCGCTTGGCGACATGGCGATCGGCGTCACGCCAAGCCGCTGAAACGCGACCGACTGGAATTCCGAAGCGAAAATCCGCAGGCGTTTGCCCTTGAAATCGGCGAGATGGCGGATCCCGGTCCTGGACACCACTTCGGCCGGTTCGGCGATGAACAAGCCGATGCCGCGCAGTCCTTTGTTGGCACCGAGCCCGAGCATCAGCTTGAGAACTTGCGGATTTGCCGTGATGCGCTGTCCCTGCTCCATCGAGCTGACAAGGCCCGGGGCGGCCAAGACCTCAAACCGCTGATCGACGCCGACGAAGAACTCCGGCGGAATGATCGCGACCTGGATCGAGCCGAACTGCGTGCCTTCGATCTGGCGCGGGATCGAGCCGAGCTGACTGGCCGGAAAGACCTGGCCCTTGATGCGGCCGCCGGAATCCTTCTCGACCGCCGCGGCGAAATTCCGCCCATATTGATCGAGTGCGGCATGGATCGTCGGCGTCGTGATCTTCATCACGTAGGTGTTGCCTTGCGCCTGCGCCGCGCCACACGTGAGCGTGGCCAAAAATAAGCAGGCCGCGGCACTCGTCGATGCGCGCGCTACAATCGCGCGTCCAGTCGAACGCATCTCTCCTCCCTTTCAGCGCCGCAATTGGCGGCGTTGTTGTTGCCCGCGATCGGGCGTTGGTTGAAGGCCAGGTTAATTAAAGGCCAAGTTAATTGAAGGCCAAGTGAGTTGAAGTTAGGTGATGGCTAGGTGTGTGGCAATGACACCGCCGACGCCAAGAGGGCCGGTCAGAGGCATGACAGACATTCTGCCGCGGCTCGATCTGCGGTTGTGATAAATGCCTCAGCCGTACTCGCTCGGGGGTCAGGGGCGGCGCGCCACCAGGCCGTAGCCGGCGATGGCCGCCATGGCGAGCGAGATCAACACATTGTAACCGGCGAGCGAGATGCCGAGAAAGCGCCACGCCGCCTGGTCGCAACGCACGACGTGGATCGGGGTCTGCAACTGCTCGAGCAGCGAGCCACCGCTATTGAGGTCGCCAAGCGGGCCCGAACAATCCGTCGGGCCGGCCCAGAAGTGCCATTCGACGCCGGAATGGTAGACGCCAAGGGCGGCGCCGCACAGGACCGCGACGAGGATTACGACCAAACCCGCGGCAATGAGCCGGCGCGGCGCGCCGCCCCGTGCGGCGATCGCCAGAATGAGTGCAAGCGGAATGACTATGTAATAGGGAATGCGCTGCTGCAGGCAGAGCGGGCAGGGCGGATAGCCGAGGACGAATTGAAAATACCAGGCGCCGAGAAGCGTGGCCAAGGCGATGACGAAGACGGTGAACGCCGCCGCGCCTTGCCCGTCGCGAAATGGCCCGCTCCAGGTCCGATTGGCCATCCGATCCGCCGTCCCGTTCGCCGTCGGGTTCACCGTCAGGGGCTCGTGCATGCAATCCTCGCTGTTTTTCGCGCCATTGACGGAATTTGCGCATCTTTAGGGACGAAGCAAGGCGGCGAATTTCATTTTGCCGAGAGCGGCCGTCCTGGATATAGGTAGCGGCCAAGGCCCGTGTGGCGGAACTGGTAGACGCACGCGACTCAAAATCGCGCGCCGCAAGGCATGGGGGTTCGATTCCCTCCACGGGCACCATAGGCACCGAACCCGATGCAGTTAGGTGCCCTAAAGGGGGCATCGGGGTGCACCGGGACTCGCCCTTACGACACCCAGGTGAGAGTAGAAATGAGAGTGGAATTTTAGGATGTGATATTTCGTATCACTTTAATCCCCACTGACAGGTTTCGATTCACAGGGTTATGCACCGCGAGCACAATCGGGGATCGGTGCGGTCTTGACACAAGGGGTAGTGGCTATCCCCAACTGCAGGATTGCGGACTTTCTGATCCGTGGTTCAATGAAAGTCTATTAGCTAGTCCGTTCATGTGTGTGCCTTTGCGACTAGCGGGGTACACGTATGAGCGAAAATCTTATGAACAAAAAACTCCAAGCAGAACTTTGGGAAATACAAATTTGGTTGATGTGGATTTTAGCGACGCTACTCTATCAATCTGGCCACTGGAAACTCACAGACTTTATCTTGGGTTATAGCGTGGCTACGTTCATCGGAGTATTTGTGTTATCTATGCGCGCAAGACGCGAGGAAAGATACGAGGTATAAAGTAACAGAGGGTTATGTGCGCAGGTCGATGAAGCGCGTCGCCTGAAGTTCCAATAAGCCTTCCTCGGTATCGAAGAGCGTAAACTCATTGAGGTTCACTTTGTCGCAAAAGCGCAAAACCTTCAGGCGCTCACTTGCGGGGACTGTAAACTTCCAGAGCAAGTCTTGCTCTAAGTGGTTCTTTTGTCCGAAAACCCTGTCGTGTGGTGTGAAATACCATCTGCCGTCTTCGAATTGAACGCATGCCGTGTAGCGCGATTGTTGACGGAAGTGACGTTTATGCGTTTTCAGATTAGGTCCAAAACTAACGATGCTCGGAAACCAGGGACTTCCAACCTTGCTGCTTTTCGGCCATTCCCGATATGCGTAAATCGCCACATTTCCATCGTGCCGAGCGCGGTGGAAAGCGAAGTAAGCTGCGACATAAACTGAACAAGTCCAATCCAAGAGGGGAGAAGGAAATCCTCCGTGTCGCAAGTGTGCTAGGTACGTCGCATGTGCGCGTAGTCTTTTCTCAAAAAAGATAGGCTCGCCACTGGGGTCTTTTTCCTCCGGCCAGTCCGGCCTTGCGAACCTGCCATCCGTGAACGTCTCGATAGCCGGATGAACTTCGCTGATAAGGTTGAAATAAGCTGAAACCATCCACTTCTTATCTAGTCGGCGTTCTAGAGTGGTGCTCAGAGGCCACTCCGAGTCGGCTTGTCCACGAAACCACACCTCATCCCAAGGCTTGCGTGTGGGATCGTCGAACTTCTTGATCTGCGCTTCGAACTCTTCCCAGCTCGCGGCGTGGATCACTCTGCTCGGTTTGTGGTCCTTCCCGGAATCCCACGCGTCGGCCATAGCCCGATCCCATTTTGCGACTCATGGTGCATCATAGCGCGCCGCCGCTTGCCACCCCCTCTGTGAGTAGAAGTGTGAGTAGCGCCCTTTTCCACCCTGGCGATTTTGTTGTAACTTCCGGAGGGTTAGGAGCTCAGTTCGGGTTCCTCCACGGCACCGCCACGATTTTCCGTGATTCACCACCATCGCCGATATTCAAATTCTTTCAATGCATTGTGCCTAATTTCCTTGTCCATGGTTGCCCATGGCAACCTGTGACAATGAGTAAATGAGCGTGCGATCCGATCATCGAGGAGCCGTATACTCATGCTCACCGCACTCGCAATCGATCACGCCAAGCCCCGCAAAGAGCCTTACGTCATGACGGACGAGCAGGGGCTGCATCTTCTCGTCGTCACCAATGGCAGCAAGCTGTGGCGTCTGCTTCCGCGGCAAACAGAACATGCTTTCGCTTGGCTTTAAGCGGGCAGCGCGTTCCAATCATCCGGACCACCACCTCGGTTTTATTCAGCGGGTCACGACTGCAAACCGTGCTGCAGTCCGCTCAGTAGTTATGTGTGTCGCATCGTCCCCCACCAAATCGATGCGATATCCGCCAGGATCCGTCGGCGCGGCGAGCGACATCTTGATGAATTTCGTGGGCGCGCCCTGATAGACCACGTTTTGACTCGGACCGTAGGGCGCCAGTTGCCCCTGCGGCCCGCTGAGCCGCCGGATCGTCAAACTAGCCGTAATACGGCTCGTCTCTACGTCCGGTATGATGAGCACGGACATTCTCTCTCCGGGCCGATAGACCCGCTTATTGAGCGAAATGACGGCGGTCGGCCGTGTCGGATGGAGCGCGAGAAGAGTCGTCGCGACGCCAAAGTAACTGTAAAGCGCCGAGCGAAATGCGTTGGTGTTCATGATTCCAACGTGGTCACCGGGAAGCATGGTCGGGACACCGGTCCCGCCGGTATAACTGGCACTCCAGATGGGGACGGTGCCGTCGCCGAGGTCATCCGTGATCGGGGCGAAGTAGGGCGGGGTCTGGGTCGAATTAATATCGAGTGCTTCGACTGTTGTCTGGCCCGTTCCGACGATAAAACTGTACTGAATTCCGGCCGGCCGTTTGGCATAGTCGAGCGTCGCAAATGTCTTTGCTGTGACATTAGTCACTTTGACCGGGTCCAACCCCAGCAGCTGCGCAACGCTCGTTTGATAGAAATCCTGTGGTGTTCCATTGTTGAGGATGACGGGATTGCCGGGTGCGTTCGGCGCTGGAAGGAGCTGGTAGGCGGAGTCCCATGTCTTGGCGCCGGTTTCGACATCCGCGGCACTGACGAGGTCCACCGATTCCAGTCCAACGAACTCCGTTAACGCTCCGGGCGCCCCCAAGTGCGGCGTGCAAATGAACAGAACCCGCTTGATTTTGGAAAACCACGGGTTCGCTGCCGCGGAATAGGCCCCGGACTCCATCATAAGGCGTGCAATCTGACCGCCCTGTGAATGGCAGATCAAGGTAATCGAGTCGACTGACGCTTTTGACCCAATAGTGTCGAGCAGGCCGGCGAACGAACTCATGGAATCAAAGACGCTTTGCCGCCAGTCATAACAGAACACGTCGTACTCTGCCTTGATCTGGTTGCTGCAAATATCCTTCAAGTCAGTCTCGATCGGGGCGTAGACCTGAACACATCCATTCATTGCCTCATCGATGAGACCGGTCACCTTGAGAGGCTGGTCGAGCAGAATGTTGAATTTTGCTTGCGAATACCCCAAGAGGTCCGATGTATCCGGCGGCCAAATCTCGACCAGATTGTTACCCTGCTGCTGTGCGAGCTTCGATCCGGTTATACCGTGAATGAAAACGACCGCTTCCATGTCTCGTCCCTCCCGGCAGATGAATTTCAACAGGTGCCGCATTCTACTCATGCGTGTATGACGCTTGTGCGACCTTTGCGGGAAAGCGCGCAACGGGAGGTGTTGGTGATCCAACGGTCGTCACGGCGTGGCAGCGCGGCCTGATTATCTTTCACGACGTGCCGCTCGCTGCGGTGGTGGAGGAAATCAACCGCTATAGGCCGGGCCGCATCATCCTTTTCAATGACGCACTGGCGGAACGAAAGGTCGTGGCGGGATTCCGGCTCGATCAGATCGACGACGTTGTGAACTGCATTGCACAGGCGTTGCGCGCGAAGATCCGCTCGCTGTCCGGGGGGAGTGCTGCTGAGCTGACCGGCTCCGCCTTCATGGGCCGCCGCTTCCCATTATTGGCGTCACTCCGGAGGATTGCCAGAGCATGATCCCGAAAAGTGGATACCGGTTTTCGGAAAAGATCATGCTCTAATAACCGGCGTCGTTACGTCCAAGGCCAACAATTTGTACAGGGCGCGCGCCTTCTCCACGTGGCAAAATCAAGCTCGATATTGAGCCGATTTTTCGGGTGAATGATGCGGCCGTTCGAAACGGTCCGCGGCCTTTGCTGAATCGTCACGATGTGACGTTTTGGCGGTTGCCATGATTGTATGCAT